>CAZZUU010000125.1:0-9869 GCA_964657275.1 uncultured Mucilaginibacter sp.
TCATAGAGCCTATCAAAGCTATAAAAGCAAATATCGAACTCAAAAAATAATGATGGCCAACCAGGTAATAGCAAATACCCAGAAACATGATCAGCTCGCTGTAACGGTCCAAAACCGAGTCATAAAGTGCGCCGAATGTTGATTTCATGTTACCCAGCCTTGCAACCTGTCCGTCGAGCATATCAAACAAACCTGCAAATAAAATTAAAGCACCGGCCCACCCCACATACGACAAATCTCCGCGGTTGCCTTCTTCTGCACCAAGAATAAATATAACGGCTACACCAACATTCAACACAAAACCGATGGAAGTTACAGCGTTAGGAGTAAGACCCAACTTAATAAATACTTTAACAACAGGGTCAATAACTTTATAAATGCCCGATTGAAGATTTGCCCTGAGTGTTGTTTGTTGCTCCATTTTATACAATATTTAAAAATCAAACTTAACCAGCGTTCGTATACCCCATTTGGCAACATCCGGATGGTCCAGGTAGGTAAACCTTCTTACCAAATCAACACGTACAAATTTAAAAATGTTTTCGATACCTACACTACCCTCAACATAAGGCGTTTTCCCAAGTGCATAAGTTATAGGCTCATTGTTATCTGTAACCGGGTATTGATATAGAGATGGATGTATAGAAGGGTTATTTTTATCAGATACACCTCCGTAAATTACCTTTAACGAGGCAACTTCGCGCCATTTCAACTTTTTAAGCAGCGGAATTTTATTAAAGAAAAATCCGGTGAAGTGCTGATCGATATATAAGCTTTCAGACCGGTCACTAACAAACTCTAAAAAGTTCATTAGGTTATAAGAGTAAAGATCATACGCGTACGTTTGGTTAGCTCGAAATATGTTAAGCAAAGGATAAGGCACCTGTCCGAATATTTGTTGCGATTCAAAGGTGACATCGGCATATCCCAGTATCGAAAAATAAAAACGTTTATCTATACGTTCATGCAGTTTTTGAAAATTATACTGACCACCTATAACGTTTTTTAATCCCAGGTCATAATCCAAAGAAAAAACAGGGTATTTATTGGGGATGGTAGTACGATAAATTTTCCCCTGGTAAAATTGCTCGTGCGGTGCATATCTCAAGCCGGCAGTAAACTCCGTAGTAATAATTTGCGGTATCGTGTTTTGAAGACCGTTGAAATCATTTATAAAATACAATGAGCCGGCGGGAGCCTGTGATAGCCTGGATATGCCAAAATTGTATGATAAATGATTTTCATATTCGTGAACGTAGTTTAAATTGTAGCTCTTGTCATAGAGGTACTTATTATTTTCGCCGCGTTTAAATGAAAGGAAAAAGTTATCTTCTTGCACAAATTGCAAATTTGCACCGGGGATCTTGGTGTCATTTTGGATACTGGCGCGAATATAATTCTGTGGAAATTTATAGATTGATTTATCGTTAAGGGAATAAGTAGCACTTAGAAAATATTTCCAGCGTTCATCTTTAAAGCCATAAGCGGCATAAGTTTCAAAATAATAACGCTTGCTTAAGTCGGGGGTGGTACGGCCGCCTACCCGAAGTTTAAAACCTTCAACAGGGTTAAAGCTGTAAAAGGTATTGGCTGGTCCAACCTCAAAGCCATTAAAACCTTTATAGCCGGCAAGCAAAAGTGTCGCAATGTCCAATGTACGCCTGAAAGAAGGCATATTTTTAAGGCTATCTATGTTTTTATAAACTTTTGATTCCGCGAGGCTCAGCGTATCCAGCCGGTTTTGTGACCAAAACTGGTCGCTTCGGTGCCTGGCTTCATCAGAAACTGCCATTTCCTGGTTTTGATATGTGGCATCCGGTTGTGGTTGATTAATAACGTAATTTTTATAGGTTATCGTTCGGATCCCGAACAATCCACCGGTTTTATTTTTGGTTAATCCAAAGTCGGCAAGTGTACTGCTTTTGCTCAAATGGTAACGTCCGTCGGGGTTTTGCTCAAACTCCTGGTCTACACGCATCGACTTTACAAAATTGAGATTAATGTTTTTGTTTATGTAAAGCTGGGCTTTTTGTACCGCGTAATTACCGTCGAGCGTGATGTAAATCTTACCGACAAAGAGAAAATCGGTTGTATTACGTGGGGTAAAACTCAATTCAACAAGTTTCATATTATTTACAACCACCGTATCTGTTATAAAAAATTTATAAAACGTTGGCGCCGAGCCGGCTATAGGACTTAGAAAATTATTGGTCATCAAGAAGATCGTATTATCATAAATATCGACCTTATTGTACATGTGTTTGAAATATTCGTTTAATCCTTCACTGTCTACCGAGCCGCCAAAATTTACATTCTTCTCGCCAAGTGTAACAGTTTTTTCCTTTTCGGGACTTTTACGATAGTAATATTGAGATAGCTTTTCGTCAAGGAAGAAAGGGAGTAACGATTTACCGGGAACAGTAGTGCTATCGCGGTTATCTAAAACAAACTTATATTTACGGAAGAACTTTTTGTCGGAAAGTTTTGGGTTTACATTGCTCAACGAAAATTGCATTTTGTCATATTCCTTGTATTCCACATAATTGTAGCTTTCGGGACGGTTTTTCTCCTTATTTTCAATAACCTTTCTTATCAGCTCAACCGCCGGATTGTCTTTATTACGATATTTTGGCTTTTTTCCTGATTTAACCACAACCTCGCTAAGCTGTTTGGCCTCAGGGAATAGCTTTATATTCAAAGTTTGTGTTTTACCGGGGGAAATGATAAGGTTAGCATCTTTATATCCTAAAAACGAAACCTTTAACTGGCTGTAAGGCTTGTCGGAACTGATAGAAAATTTACCCTGTGCGTCTGTATTAACGCCGATGGTTGAGCCTGTAAATGAAACGGCAACAAAAGGCAGCGGCTGCTTATTGCCTGCATCCGTTACTGTACCGCTAACTACAGTATTTTGTGCAAATAATAATGATGTTGCAAATAAAAAGAAGCTTAAAAAAAATAACTTCCTATAAAAATATTTAAAATCCATGTAGTTAGTGCAATCTTGCTAATACAAACTTTCTCAAATACGTAATTACTTTGTATCTCGCTTTTACTGATGCCATTGTTTTTTAAATAACAAAAACCAATAATATATTAACAATAAATGCTCCAAAGGCCGTAATTACACTTTACTGTTAAAACGAATAGTAATTAATCAATCGTTTGTTTAACTTTTTTATTGCGTCAAAGGTAAAAAAAAACCTTACAGTCTATTGTAGTCAAAAAGTCAAATAGCCGTGTTATTAATATGACGATTGATGGTTAAAAATATTTTAATTAAAATATTTTTAACAAAACCACCACCCACATTAATATATTGGCATAAACACCCGCCAGCACATCGTCCATCATAATTCCCCATCCGCCGGGTAAGTTTTCTGCTTTACGAATAAACAACGGCTTTACAATATCAAAGAATCTGAACAGGATAAAAGCACCTATGATGTACTTTAGATTAACCGGCAAAAAAAGCAGGCTGATACACATTCCCGACACTTCATCGATAACCACGCGTGAGGGATCTTTGCCCCATATTTTTTCAACAATGCCTGATGACCATACGCCAATTAGAGTTATTGCGATGGTGATTGTTACGGACAGAAACAGTGGGGGATAGCCGTCCGCCCAGGCCAAATACCAAAAAACACAACAAACGGCAGCAGCGATTGAGCCGCCCCCTTTTATGTAGCCAATGCCCAGCGTGCTCGAAAATAATTTATGGAAAAGCATTTTTTGATTTCGGATTTCGTCCGCCTGTAGGCGGATCGATTTCGGATTTATTGTTTTGCGAAATGAAAATAAATTATATTAAAAATTCCACACTACTCATTTAGCATTAAAAAAGTAATGTGGAATTGCAGTTTAAAAATTCTATAAATCCGAAATCGTAAATCGTAAATCCGAAATTCTACTACAACACATCAACCAGTTCCTGGTAATAATCTAAGCCCAGATGGGTGATCAGATCTTCGCCCATTAAGTGGCGCAACGTATTTTGCAGTTTTATCAATTGCTTAAATATATCATTTTCGGGATGCAGCCCCGGCGCGGTTTGCGGCGACTTTAAATAAAATGATAACCATTCTTGTATCCCGCTCATGTTGGCTCTTTTCGCCAGGTCGCTAAATAAAGCTAAGTCCAGGGCAATAGGGGCTGCTAAAATTGAGTCACGACAAAGAAAATTAATCTTTATCTGCATTTTATAACCTAACCAGCCAAAAATATCGATGTTATCCCAGCTTTCTTTGTTATCGCCATGTGGCGGATAATAGTCTATACGTATCTTATGGTAAAGATTGCCATATAATTCAGGGTTAATCTCCGGCCTTAAGATGTCTTCCAGCACACCCAATTTTGAAACTTCTTTTGTTTTAAAATTATCCGGGTCATCCAAAACCAAACCATCACGATTACCTAAAATATTTGTAGAGAACCATCCATTAACACCCAATGAACGGGCAGCAAGTCCGGGCGCCAAAATGGTTTTCATTAAAGTTTGGCCAGTTTTAAAATCTTTACCAGCTATAGGCGTGTTGGTTAATTTTGCCAGTTCGATCATTGCAGGTATATCAACCGTCAAGTTAGGCGCGCCATTTGAAAACGGGACACCTAATTTCAATGCTGCATAAGCGTAAATCATACTTGGCGATATACGTTTATCATCCAATAACAACGCCTGTTCAAATTTCTCAAGCGTTTGGTGAATATCCGATGCTTCGTAATATATTTCGGTTGATCCGCACCATATTAAAACTACGCGGTCGCAATTATTATTTTCCTTAAAGTTTTGGATATCATTCATTACGGCCTGGGCCAGCTCGTATCTTGTACCCGTTTTGATATGGGTAGCGGTCAGATTTTTTGCATAATTTTTATCAAATGCAGCTTTCATCGGCACTACTGATTCCAATTCGGCTTTAATCTGGTTTAACAACCCCGGTTCAAGCACTTTGGCATTCATTGCCGCCTCATACACATTGTCAGAATATACATCCCAGCCACCGAAAACGATGTCGTTTAAACTGGCCAAAGGAACAAAATCCTTAACCTTTGGATAACGGTTCTCTGTTCTTTTTCCCAAGCGGATACGTCCCATTTGCGTTAAAGAGCCTATTGGTTGTGAAATCCCTTTCTTTACAGCTTCAACGCCGGCTATCAGGGTAGTTGCTACTGCTCCTAAACCCGGAATTAAAATGCCGAGCTTTCCTTCGGCGGGTTTGATGTTAGTTTCCATTAGTTTTATATTATAGCGTTATATATGTTGATGGTTATAGCCATCTGTTAGATTTGTACCATTTAAGCGTTTCAGTTACACCGTCTCGTAGGTTGTATTTAGGGGAAAAACCAAGGTCAGTTTTAGCTTGTTCAATGTCGCATGCCCAGTTAACGGCCATCAGCTCGTTTAGCTTTTCAACATTCAATATTGCAGCTTTATTTCTCAAATAACTATATTTTTCTGAAATCTTTGCAATTAATTTTACAAAGTTTACAGGCAAATGAATTTTAATGGTTTTTAAATTTAACGCGTGCCGAGTAATATTGCCAAGTTCGTATCGATCATAATACTGTCCATCAGACAAATTATAGGCATTTTTCCCCTCAGAATACAAAGCTTTAATCGCAGCATTAGCTAAGTCGGTAACATATATAAAACTAAATTTCTGTTTTATATAACCTATATACGGTTCTATACCTTTAACCAGTTGTTTAAAAAATATAAATATGCCGGTATCCCTTGGGCCGTAAACGCCTGTCGGCCGCAAAATTATATAATTTAGTGATGGGAAATCTTTTAAACCTTCTTCCGCAAGTAACTTGCTTTTGCCATAGGCGGTAACCGGGCGAGGCGGTGTGTCATCAGTTATAATGTCTTGCAGGTTATTAAGCGGGCCTATAGCTGCCAGGCTGCCTATAAGCACAAACCGTTTTAGTTTAATTCCGCTTTCAACCACTGCCGATGCCAGGTTATGGGTGTAGGTTGCATTAATATGGTTATATTCCGCTTGTGACCGGGCTGTGGTAACACCAGCTGCATGAATAATATAAGTGTACTGATTTGCTATTAGTTCTTCCTTTAAAGCTTTTGGATTATCAAAATCGGGGTAAGTGTATTGTATGTCAAAGTCTTTCAGGTGATCA
The DNA here is from genome assembly GCA_964657275.1 of uncultured Mucilaginibacter sp. Classification (GTDB taxonomy): domain Bacteria; phylum Bacteroidota; class Bacteroidia; order Sphingobacteriales; family Sphingobacteriaceae; genus Mucilaginibacter. The sequence continues at coordinate 6,142 of CAZZUU010000125.1, forward strand.
ACTTTGCTGCTTTTTCTTACAGCGGCGTAAACCTGTAAATTGTTTTTTATCGCTTCCTCAATCAAGTGGTAACCTACAAAACCGCTTGCACCGGTTATCAAAACCCGCTCCTTCATAGCGGTTTTTCATAAATGCGGTATTTTTTATAGGGATCGCCTTTTATGGCTTTGATAGCTTCGTTCATCAATATATTATTCTCCAGCGTCCAGCCGGCCTCAGCGTGTAAAAGACCTTTACGTTTATATTCCCTTATAATAGTCCCATATAAAACGGCTTCGATACCCATTTTACGATAACCGTCTACAACGCCTAGTGCATAAATGCGGAGGCTTTTTATCTTGCTTTTATTAAGCAAGATGGTAAAAATACCCGTTGGCAACAGCCTGCCGCGTTTTACCTTTTGCAATACCTCGTTAAAGTTTGGCAAAGCCAGCCCGAAAGCTACAATTTTACCATCCTGCTCGGCAACCAGTGCAAAATCAGGATCGAGTATAAGTTTCAGATCTTTGGCCAGATATTCAAATTCATCATCGTTTAAAGGGACGAAGCCGGTATTTTGATCCCACGCTGAATTGTAAACCTGTCTGAGTTTGGCAGTTTCTTCTTTAAAGTTTTTTACATTGACTTTACGGATAACGATGTTATTCCGTTTTAAACGTTCCGTTAACGCATTTAGCAACCTTACCGATTTATCGTCGTAAGCTTGCCCGTCCCAATGCCACGCTATCAGGTCAACCTGTTTTATAAAACCTGCTTTTTCAATAAGATTTGCGTAATAAGGATAATTATAGGTTTGCATTAAAAATGGCGCGCTGTCAAAACCTTCAACCAGCAAGCCACAGGCTTCATTAGTTGAAAAATTTACCGGGCCTATAAATTTTTGATCGGCGCCTTTCTCTTTCAGCCATTTGGCAGCCGTCTCAAATAAAATGTTAGCAGTTTCCTGGTCGTTGATACAATCGAAAAAACCAAAGAACCCGTCGTTAACTTTATTGAACTCGTTATGGCTATTATTTAATATGGCGGCAATACGACCGGTGATTTTACCGCTGTCGTAAACTAAAAAAGGCTGTAAAGATGAATGCTTATGAAAAGGATGTTTGGTTAACAGGTCCCTTTGCGCAATAAACAGTTCCGGTACATAATTCGGATCGTCTTTATACAGGTCATGAGGAAAATCTATAAATGATGCCAGTTCCTTTTTTGAATAAACCGGTACTATTTCTCTCATATTTTTTCTTTAATGGAAGTTACCCCTACTTCCTTAAATGACTTCGCTATTTTTTCAACGGCTTCGTCAATTTGGTCGAATGTGTGGGTAGCCATTAATGAGAAACGTAATAGTGATGAATCCGACGGTACAGCCGGCGAAACCACAGGGTTTACAAATATCCCCTCATTTTGAAGAGATTTGGTTACCTGGAAAGTTTTTAAATTATCACGTACATATATAGGTAATATCGGGCTCTCGGTAGGACCAAGGTCAAAGCCTTCTTCTAAAAGTAGTTTTGTTGCGTAATGGGTATTGTCCCAAAGTTTTTCAATTCTTTCCGGCTCGGATTCAATAATATCCAGTGCTGCAATAACACTTGCCACCGACCCAGGGGTCATGCTTGCGCTGAACATCAACGCGCGTGCACGATGTTTCAGGTAATCAATCGTATCGGCATCTGCAGCTATGAACCCGCCCAGTGATGCCAACGATTTACTGAAAGTTCCCATAATCAGGTCAACCTCATCGGTAAGACCAAAATGTGAGGCTGTTCCAGCACCTTTTAGGCCGATAACGCCAAGGCTGTGGGCATCATCAACCATAATGTTGGCTCCAAACTCATCCGCTATTTTCACAATTTCAGGTAACTTAACAATGTCGCCCTCCATACTGAATATACCGTCAACTGCTATTAGCTTTACAGCTTCTTCCGGTAAAATGCTCAGCTTACGCTGAAGATCTTCCATGTCATTATGGGCATATTTAATAACTTTAGAAAAAGAAAGCCTGCTGCCGTCAATTAACGACGCATGGTCATACTCATCTAAAATTAAATAGTCGTTGCGCCCGGTAATAGACGATAAAACACCCAGGTTAACCTGGAAACCTGTGCTGAATAATACAGCGGCTTCTTTGCCAACGTATTTAGCCAGCCTGTTTTCTAACTCAATATGTATATCAAGTGTGCCATTCAAAAACCGTGATCCGGCGCAGCCTGAACCATATTTATCGATTGCTTTTTTTGAGGCTTCCTTTATTTTAGGATGATTTGTTAAGCCTAAATAGGAGTTGGAACCAAACATCAATACACGTTTGTGATCAATTATAACCTCCGTATCCTGCCCCGACTCGATTGGCCTAAAATAAGGATATAAACCCATTTTCCGGATGTCATTAGCATCCTGAAACTGAGCAATTTTCTCATGTAGCTTTTTAACCATGTTGTATTAACCCTGCTTAAATTTTTTGTAAAAATACCATGAATAAGCTTAAAACTTATACTAAGTGTGTAATTTTTTTCAAATTACGCTATTAAGTGACTTCTTCTCACTCGGCAAATTAATTAATTTTTTTATTTATTTAGGGACACAATTTTTCATTTTTTACAAAAAATCAAAAAAATCGGCCTATTTCCCCCTTTTTATAACACACTTACGTAAAAATATTGTTGGTGATTTTATATGATCTTTAAAAGTAACATCTTCGTACTTCCAATAAATTTAGAAATAAAATTTGGCAATCATCGCCTTTGAAATAAATTTAACTGGATGCATCACTATCTGGTCTATGAAAAAATATCTTATTTTCTTAATACTTATTTTACCGGCAATTGTTTTTGGACAGACTGCGGCCGACACTATCGTCACTTTAAAACAATGTGTTGAATTTGCGCTCCGTAACCAGCCCGCTGTAAAGCAGGCATCCATTGACCAGGAAATTAATGAACGGGATATCCGCATAGGTTTGTCGGCCTGGCTGCCCCAGCTATCTTCGTCCGACGAATATCTGCATTATTTTAAAGGCAGCCCGTTTCCGGTTTCTACTACAACTACCGGTACCGCAAGCCCTAACATCAGCGAATACTCATCTTTAGGGCTGCAGGCAAGCCAGGTTATTTATAATAATGACGTGCTGCAGGCTGCAAGGGCCGCTAAATATTCACGTCAGTATTATAAGCAAAACACGTTAAGCAGTCAGATCAACGTGGTATCGGATGTGAGCAAAGCTTTTTTTGATGTGCTGCTTTCCCAAAAACAACTGGATATATTAAATGAAGATATCGTACGGCTGCAAAGAAGCCTTAAAGACGCTTACAACCGTTACCAGGCGGGTGTTACTGATAAAACAGATTATAAGCAAGCAACTATTTCGTTAAATAACTCGCTGGCATCGCGTAAGCAAACCGCTGAGGCGGTTAACAGCAAGATAGCATACCTTCAGCAGATAATGGGCGTATCGGCCAGTCATAAACTTACATTAAGTTATGATTCTGCCCGTTATGAGCAGGAAATTTATGTTGATACCAATCAAAAGCTTGATGTAAACAACCGTATCGAGTACCGTTTGCTGCAAACGCAACGAAGCCTTGATGTCGTAAACATTAATTACTATAGATGGGGCTTTTTGCCATCTATTTCAGCTGTCGGCAGCTATAACTCAATATATTTTAATAATAATTTTTCGGGCTTATATAACAAAGCCTACCCGAATGCCTATGCCGGGCTTACGCTCAACC
>CAZZUU010000126.1:0-9811 GCA_964657275.1 uncultured Mucilaginibacter sp.
GCGGCCAAAGCTTATCGCGACGAATGCACTGGCAACTTTTGGGGCCTGCACCTGTAAGGGCCGTTTTTGAATCCCGAACGTAAAGGCGCCCACTTATCAAAGTATATGCGCAAAGCCAGCCTGACTGAAGTGCAAAAGTGGATAGAAATGGCCGACGGCGCAATTAAAATGATGACCATAGCCCCCGAACTACAGGACCAGGATGTAATTGATTATTTGAACGATCACGGGGTTATTTTATCGTCGGGCCATAGCGATGCTTCCTATGAGCAGGGCAAATCATTTTTAAATAACCCTGTAAAAGCGGTAACCCATTTATATAATGCGATGCCGCCGATGCACCACCGCAACCCGGGTTACATCCCGGCGATATTTGAGGAGAAACCTTTTACCAGCATCGTTGCCGATGGCATACATGTTGATTTTGCGATGGTACGACTGGCTAAACGCGAACTGGGAAATAAGCTTTTCTTAATTACCGATGCCGTTACCCCTACCGCTTTCGGTACTTATCCGCTGCATGAGCTACGGGGCGATCATTACGTGATGCCGCCAAATAATACCTTGTCGGGATCAAATTTAACGATGTTAAAAGCCGTTGAAAATTGCGTGGAACATGTGGGGATAGATTTGGCGGAAGCCATTAACATGGCCTCGTTGTACCCGGCACAATTAACACAGATGCACAAAAAAGGGAAAATAGCGGAGGGCTATGATGCCGACATGCTTATTTTTACCGATGATTTTAAAGTACAGGGCACCGTGTTTAAAGGAGAATTAATTAATAAACATGAATAACTCGAATTAAAGCGAATTTCACAAATTGATTTTGATTGTGTACGAATTCACACCAATTAAAGCGGATTTCACGAATTTGTGTAATTCGAAAAAATTCGTGAGAATTAGTGACTATAATCTTATTTCTATATTTTTGACAAATTCCTTCTGATGAGCCAACATTATCAACCACGTTATATCACGATAATTATAAAAGCTGCTCATTCCACTATATCCAACACAAAAAACAAACACCCAACGACTAATCATACCCAATGAAATACAAAAGGATCTTACTAAAACTAAGCGGCGAATCGCTGATGGGCGACAGGCAGTACGGCATAGACAATAACCAGGTATTGCAGTACGCCCATGACATCAAAAATGTACACGACCAAGGTGTCGAGATAGCCGTTGTTGTTGGTGGCGGTAATATCTTCCGTGGCCTGAGTGCCGAAAAATCAGGTATGGAACGCGCGCAGGCCGATTATATGGGTATGCTGGCCACAGTAATCAATTGTATGGCGCTCCAAAACGCATTGGAAAGCATTGGAGTGGAAACCCGTTTACAGTCGGCGATAAAGATGGAGCAGATATGCGAGCCTTATATTCGTCGCCGTGCAATGCATCACCTGGAGGTTGGCAAAATTGTGATCTTCGGTGCGGGGACAGGTAACCCTTATTTTACTACCGATACCGCCGCATCCCTGCGTGCTATTGAGATTAAAGCCGACGTGGTATTAAAAGGTACCCGGGTGGACGGCATCTACACCGCCGATCCTGAAAAAGATCCTTCTGCCACCCGTTACGAAGAAATTTCATTTCAGGAAGTATACGACAAGGGCCTGAACGTTATGGACATGACCGCCATTACCCTTTGCCAGGAAAATAAATTACCCATTATAGTGTTTGATATGAATAAACCGGGCAACTTTATGAAGATTGCTATGGGCGAAAGTATCGGGACGTTGGTGAAGTAGTTGAGGTTGGCAAAATCCGAAAGACGACATAAGCAATTTTACGCCATTTTTCATGCTGCATTTTTACGCGGCGAACTAAATTATTTCAAGCGCTGCCGTTTCGATAATTTATTAAGCTAAGCTTAATAAGCGTTAACCAGTATTTAATTTAGATGGCTAATTATCAGGCTTTATCATCTTTTTACTAAAGGATGGTTAAAGTATTTGACGATAATGGTATTATTGCTTATGAGCATAGCAGGGTCGCGCAAAAAGGGGAGAAAGTTTTTAAATCCTATACCTACTGACTTAGGAAGTTTAAGCAAGATGGTAGCTATTTTGAAGGAATATAGCGCCAATAAAGCCGAAAACACTCCCAAACAAACCATTGGCCCGTTTAAAACCGATCCGTCCATTTATAAAACCAGGCCTAAAAGCGGCTTACGGATAACCTGGATCGGGCATTCAAGTTTATTGATAGAAATTGACGGAAAGCGGATACTGACCGACCCTGTTTGGAGTGACCGTGTTTCTTTTTCTTCCTTTTTTGGCCCCAAACGTTTTTTTCAGCCGCCGTTGGCATTGGAGGATTTACCAAAACTGGATGCCGTCATCCTTTCGCACGACCATTACGACCACCTGGATAAAAAAACAATTAAATTCCTGAAGACTACCCACGTACAGTTTTATTGTTCGCTGGGTGTGGGCAAGCACCTGGAAAATTGGGGTGTGGAGGAAAATTATATTAACGAACTGGATTGGGGCGATAGCGTATTATTGGGCGCCGATTGTGTGGTGACAGCTACGCCGGCGCGGCATTTTTCGGGCAGGGGCATTTTTGGCCGCAATGAAACGCTATGGTCGTCGTTTGTCATAAAAGGTAAAAAACACAAAATATTTTTTGGCGCTGATTCGGGCTGGTTCCCCGGATTTGAACAAATTGGCGAGGCCTTCGGCCCTTTTGATCTGACGATTCTGGAAATTGGCGCTTATGGCAAAAACTGGCCCGATATACACATGGGGCCCGATAATGCATCCAACGCCCACCTGGCGTTAAAAGGCAAATTAATGATGCCCATCCATTGGGGCACGTTTAACCTGGCACCACACGCCTGGTATGAGCCTATTGAAAGGTTATTAAGCTATGCCACCGATAAAAATATTGAGTTATTTGTCCCTTCTCCCGGAGAGCCTACGGAAGTAAAACCTTTCGTTTCTGATTGGTGGAAGAAATACCTCACAGATAGCATGGGTTAATGCCTTGTGCAGCATTTTAATTGCTTCCTTCAAAATCCTCATCAACGCTTTCTCTCAGGTCGTAAAGCAGCCACTGTTTTTTGGCGATTGCCCGCGTTTTTGATTTCAGCAGATCAATAAAGTCATTAACCCCCACAGGCTCATTCCCGTTTCCGTGAATTAAAACAATACTGCCCGCCTGCGGTTGCTGCCCTTTGGCCAGCCAGGCATCTGTTCCTATCGGTATTAGCCCAAAATCTGTAATCTTATACACCAATTGCTGATCTGAAACCAATCCCGGGAAACGAAAAAAAACTGAAGGGAGCAAACCGTTTCTGAGCATTGCTTTTTCTGTTTCCAAAACCTCATAGTCAATATCTGTACCGGGTTCAAGCAAAAAATTTTCTTTAAGCGGCGCCTTCGCGCTTACGCGGTGGTTATAGGAATGATTGATCCATGTGATATAAATTTCATGCTCCTGCTGCATTTTCTTCAGCCATTCCAAATCCTGCGGATGCTGGCGCATCCATACGCCTGTGATGGAAAGGGCGACAGGTACTGGCCGTTCCACTTTTTGAAAATCTTTAAAAATATCGGTAAATATTTTTCTGTCCAGCGGGCGGTGCGAGGGGCATAAGTCTGCCGTAAGGCTTATCCCGGTTTCTTTAGGTAAGCCGCTTTCTATACCGGCATCCTGTATATTAACCGATTGCTTTTCGGCTTTTACCAATGCCTTTTGATACGGAGTGTTTTTAAAAAAGGCACGTGCCTCCTCAAAACTCATGTACTTTATCTGATAAAAGCTCGTTTCATCAATTTTGGTTTCCAGCGTCTGCGGGTTTACCAGGAAAAAGTAGTTTTTGCCATCATTCTCAAACTGCCGGAGGATCATCCAATCCTGCGGAAAATGTTTCGCCCAGCCGTAGGTAACTTTATAGTCGGTTATTTTGGTATAATTGGCCTGAGCGTTTGTGCTAAGAGCTATTACAATTAATAAAAAGGTTACTGCTGAATATTTAAAAAGTATTTTCATTATAATTTAAGACATCGTTATGCAATTTCGAAATTAGTATTTATAAGTTTGCATTCAGGATTTTGTGTTACAGAGGTTTAAAAAATTCTTAAACAAATCCAAAATCGTAAATCCGAAATCCGAAATAACCATGGCTCGTTTATCCGTCAATATCAATAAAATAGCAACCCTCCGTAACTCGCGCGGGGGTAATAATCCCGACCTGGTAAAGGTTGCCAAAGACTGCGAGCGTTTTGGCGCGCAGGGGATAACCGTACACCCGCGGCCCGACGAAAGGCATATCCGCTATAACGACGTTTTTGAGCTTAAAAAAATTGTTACCACGGAGTTTAATATCGAAGGTAATTGCCGCGAACAAAAATTTGTCGACCTGGTATTAGCTAATAAGCCCGAACAGGTTACATTAGTTCCGGATGTGCTGGGGCAACTCACTTCTAATCATGGCTGGGATACCATCGCCAACCAACAATACTTAAAGGAAATAATAGCGGTATTTAAACGGGCTGGGATACGCGTTTCCATATTTGTTGACCCGGTTATTGAAATGGTGGAAGCTACCGCAACAACCGGCGCCGACCGTATAGAGTTGTACACCGAAGCATATGCCCATCATTATCACCAGGGACGGGAAGCGGCCATTGCGCCTTATGTTATTGCTGCTGAAGTCGCGCAAAAAAACGGCCTGGGAATAAACGCCGGTCACGACCTTGATCTGCAAAATCTTAAATATTTCACCGAAAATATCCCCGGCCTGGACGAAGTAAGCATCGGACACGCACTGATCAGCGACGCGTTATATTATGGCCTGGAAAACACTATTCAAATGTATTTGAGGCAACTGGCGTTATAACCGAAAACTGTCCGTCGTAAACTGCAAACTTTCTTCTATTTATCGGTAACTTGAGTGTCAATATAAGGTTATGCGATTGTTACTGAAATCCTAAAATAGTACCTTTGCAGTAAAATTAAGGGACAGGCAATTCATGAAGTTGAATATAGATTACCAGGAAAAATTTGAGGCGCGGCACATCGCTCCAAACCAGGCGGATACCGCGCAAATGTTAAAGGCCATCGGTGTTAATTCGCTGGATGAATTGATAGCGCAAACTGTCCCGCAAAAGATCAGGCTAAAAGCACCGCTCGACCTTCCACCAGCTAAAAGCGAGTATGATTACCTGCAGAAATTAAAACAAACTTCATTAAAAAATAAGGTATTCAAATCGTTTATCGGCCAGGGTTATTACGATGTAATTGTACCGGGCGTTATTCAACGTAATATACTCGAAAACCCCGGTTGGTATACCCAATACACCCCTTACCAGGCCGAAATAGCACAGGGCCGTTTACAGGCTTTATTAAATTTCCAAACGATGGTGATTGACCTTACCGGGATGGAAATTGCCAATGCTTCACTGCTTGACGAAGGCACGGCTGCCGCCGAGGCTATGTTTATGCAGTACAGCCTCCGTAAAAATCAAAGCGCCAACGTCTTCTTTGTTTCTGAAGAGGTATTTCCGCAAACCATTGATATTTTAAAAACACGTGCCGAGCCGTATGGTATAGAACTGCAAATCGGCGATCACCAAACCGTTGAGCTTAATGACAATATGTTTGGCGCTATTGTGCAATATCCGTCAGGAAACGGTGCGGTTTATAATTATACCGGCTTCGCTGCAAAAGCCCACGAAAAAGGCATCAAATTAACGGTTGTTGCCGATATTATGAGTTTGGCGCTTTTAACCCCGCCGGGTGAATGGGGCGCCGACATTGTTGTAGGTTCAACGCAACGTTTTGGCGTGCCGATGGGATTTGGAGGCCCTCATGCTGCGTTTTTTGCTACCAAAGAAGAGTACAAACGTTCTATACCCGGCCGCATTATAGGAGTTACTATTGACAACGCCGAAAATTATGCCTTGCGCATGGCATTGCAAACCCGCGAGCAGCATATCCGCAGGGATAAAGCCACATCAAATATTTGCACGGCACAGGCATTGCTGGCTATTATGGCCGGCATGTATGCAGTTTATCACGGCCCTTCCGGAATAAAACTGATAGCAGAAAGAATTCACGGGTTGGCGGTGCTATTATCGAATGCATTAAAAGAGATCGGTTACGATGAACTGAACGAATCGTTTTTTGATACGCTTAAATTTGACCTCGGCGATTTGACAGGCCCTGTACACGCAGAAGCTATCAATAACGAAATGAACTTTAACTATAAAGGGTCAATAGTTACTATTTCAATTGATGAAACCACATCGCCGGAAGATATAAAAACGATGGTTCGCTTTTTTGCGAAAGTAAAAGGCAAAACGATCAATGACGTCAACTTTAATGACTTAAAGGAAAATCTTAATACAACTATTCCAGGTGAACTGCAGCGTACGTCGGTATATCTTACTCATTCGTTATTTAACTCGCACCATTCGGAACACGAAATGCTGCGTTATATTAAATCGCTTGAGGCAAAAGACCTTTCGCTTTGCCATTCCATGATCGCCTTAGGCTCCTGTACCATGAAGCTGAATGCAACTACCGAAATGATACCTGTAACCTGGGCACATTTCAGTAAGATACACCCTTTTGCCCCAACCGACCAGGTAGGCGGTTACATGCAGGTGTTTGATGAACTGAATAATTGGCTTTGCCAGATCACCGGCTTTGCCGCTATGAGCTTACAACCAAATGCGGGAGCACAGGGCGAATACGCAGGCCTAATGGTGATTCGCGCTTATCATCAGGATAATGGCGAAGGCCACCGTAATATCGCGCTCATTCCGTCATCGGCACATGGCACCAATCCTGCGTCCGCAGCAATGGCGGGCATGAAGATAGTGGTGGTTAGGTGTGACGACAACGGTAATATCGATTTAACCGATCTAAAATCAAAAGCCGAACAATACAAAAATGAGCTTTCAGCCTTTATGGTAACCTATCCGTCAACACACGGCGTATTTGAGGAATCGATCATTGAAATATGTGATATTATTCATCAGAACGGCGGTCAGGTTTATATGGACGGCGCAAATATGAACGCACAGGTTGGCTTAACAAGTCCGGCTAATATTGGTGCGGATGTTTGCCATTTGAACTTACACAAAACATTCTGTATCCCCCATGGCGGTGGCGGCCCGGGTATGGGGCCTATCGGTGTGGCAAAGCACCTGGAGCCTTATTTACCCGGACATGCAGTGGTGGATATCGACAAAGGCAAGTCCATCCATGCCGTATCATCTGCGCCCTGGGGATCTGCTTCGATATTAATTATTTCCCATGCTTATATCGCCATGATGGGCGCCGATGGGCTGACCAATGCCACCCGTTATGCTATCCTGAATGCTAATTATATCAAAACCCGTTTGCAGCACCATTACCCGGTATTATATACGGGAACCAACGGGCGCTGCGCCCACGAAATGATACTGGACTGCCGGGCCTTCAAAAACTTTGGTATCGAGGTAACAGATATTGCAAAACGCCTGATGGATTATGGTTTCCATGCCCCTACCGTATCCTTCCCTGTTGCGGGTACGGTTATGGTTGAACCTACCGAATCGGAGCCCAAACATGAATTGGACCGTTTTTGCGATGCGATGATCTCCATCAGGCATGAAATTGATGCGGTGGAAAAAGGCTTGTCAGATAAAGTTGATAACCCTCTGAAAAATGCCCCGCACACTGCCGCAGTTATTACGGCTAACGAATGGGAACATCCTTACACCCGTCAGAAAGCTGCGTTCCCGCTGCCTTATGTGGCCACCTATAAATTCTGGCCATCAGTAGGCCGCGTAAATGATACTTACGGCGACCGGACTTTGATCTGCTCATGCCCGCCGTTAACAGATTATGAGTTTGAGGAAAGCGAAGTTACTACACCGGAGTTCGGAACTTGATCACCACCTCATAGACTTACGAAGTTTTAAAGACTTCGTAAGTCTGACGGTCCTATAATCCGCATAATTGCACATTGATTTCATCTGCACATCCGCACTTCTGCATATTTGCACATGGAAAAATTTCACCGCCTAAAAACCTCCTTTCACCGACTTGTTTCCCCGACTAACCTAATACACATTGTTCTTTTTTTTATACAGGCTTACTTTTACATCAAGATTTAAATGTTAACCCTGAAATAAATAAAGAAATGAATACTTATCAAAACACATACAACACTTACGGCGACATGACCATGGAAGAATACGATTTTATTCACCATGCATCTGCCGGCCTTAACGACAATCAAACGCAAACCTTTATGCTGGTTTATAACAGCAGGAGAAAGAACCCCACCGATATATTACTGGTTACTTTATTAGGTTTCTTGGGCTTTGCCGGGATTCAAAGATTTATGACCGGGAGGTTTATTTTAGGATTTCTTTACTTAATTACCGGTGGTTTTTTTGGTATTGGAACAGTTATTGATATGCTCACCTACAGAAGCATAACTAACGATTACAACAGGCAATTGGCTTACGAATGTTATCATGTAGCTAAAGCCGCTAACTAAGCTTCATACGGGGGAGCTCAATATATATTAACTGTAAAATCTCCCCCGCTCTATCATATATCCACCGGGAAAGCCCGGGCAAATGATCCACTCTGTAACGCAGGATGGATTTTTTGTTTTTATACGTCGCCATCAAATCTGCTTAACATATTCCGACTTCCGACCTCCGACTTCTATTTCCCCATTGATTTATCCCGCACCGCTTTGAACTCCGACCCATCCTTCCAACCGGGGAAGGCGGCTTCGTTACTTAGTTTATACCCTATTCTGAAAAGCAGGTTAGCTACCTGGGCCATGCCGTCCGCATTCATTGCCGGCGAATAGTTGTCAGCCGGGCGATGGTAACGCAGATCGTTATATTCTTTTTGCTTTTGTTTGCCCCACACAAAGCCATGCGAAATACTTTCGGCACCGGTGTTTATGTCCAATGCCGGGATACCCACTTTTGCAAAATTAAAATGGTCTGACCTATAATAACTGCCAGCAGCCGGATTTTTGTCGCCGGTAACGGTTTTGCTATCTTTTTCTGCAAACTCATCAACGTAATCCTCAAGGTCATTTTGGCCTCGTCCGGTTATCGAAAAATTTTTGGTTTCGCCAAAATCGCCAAGGGCATCCATGTTCAGGTCAGCTACGGTTTTGTTGAGCGGAAAAATCGGGTGGGCGGCATAATATTCAGATCCGAGCAAACCCTGCTCTTCACCGGTTACCGCCAGGAAAAGCACCGACCGCTCCGGTTTGTCCTTTAGTTTTGCAAATGCATGGGCCACGCTCAAAACGGCGGCTACGCCGCTCGCATTATCAACAGCGCCATTATAAATACTATCGCCCTTAGCGTCAGGTTTACCAATGCCCAGGTGGTCCCAGTGCGCGGTGTAAATTATACATTCGTCTGGCCGTTTGCTGCCTGTTAACACGCCTACAACATTGTGTGAGGTAGAATATTTTATTTTATTACGGATATCGAACGACGCATATAAGTTTAGCGGCCTGGACTTAAAGCTTTTTCTGCGCGCGTAGGCCCGGATGTCGCCTGTTATGCCAGCAGCAGAAAGCAGTTGTTTTGCAGCGTCTTCGGTCATCCATCCTTCGGCTTTACAGCGCGACATGTGTTTGTCGTTTTGCTGCAGGTAAAGTTTTGCGCCCGAGAAACTATTGGCAACAACATTCCACCCATAACTGGCGGGTTCAGTTTGATGAACAATAATTACAGCGGCAGCACCCTGCTGTGCAGCTTCTTCATACTTATAGGTCCAACGGCCATAATAGGTCATGGTATCGCCTTTAAACAATGTGCGG
>CAZZUU010000127.1:0-9735 GCA_964657275.1 uncultured Mucilaginibacter sp.
AATAAGTAAACTCCCGAATAGTGCCTGTTTAATTTTTTCTTTCCTGACTTTTCGGTCTTTTCCAACTTTCGGACTAAAAAAACTATATTTGACTCCATGAACCACCTGATAGCGCCATCTATTTTGGCTGCCGATTTTGCCAATCTTCAACGCGACATCGAATTAATCAATAACAGTGAAGCCGACTGGATTCATGTGGATATAATGGATGGTTTATTTGTACCCAATATTTCTTTTGGGTTCCCGGTTGTAAAGGCCGTAAAAAAACACGCAAAAAAGCCGCTGGATGTTCATTTGATGATTGTTGATCCCGACCGCTATTTAAAAGAATTTAAAGACGCGGGGGCCGATGGCATAATTGTTCATTACGAGGTTTGCCAGAATCTCCATCGTACAATACAGCATATAAAAGAGCTCGGATGCAGGGCTGCAGTTGCGTTAAACCCACATACCCCGGTTGAATTGCTGGCAGATATTATTGGCGACCTCGACCAGGTTTTAATTATGTCAGTTAATCCCGGTTTTGGCGGGCAGCGTTTTATTGAAAATACTTATAAAAAACTAAATGATATTAAGGAATTAAGTGCCAGGCATAATCCTGATTTGTATATAGAAGTAGATGGAGGAGTTGATGACCATAACGTGGTTAATCTTATAAATGCGGGTGCTAACGTTTTGGTTGCCGGCAACTCGGTTTTTTCGGCCGCCGATCCGTCCGCAGCAATATCGCAACTAAAAAAACCAGCCGGTCTGTCCCGATCGTGATACAAGCCTGTTAATAAATGTGCCCGATTTTTTTAATATTTAAAATTCTTTAGTGCAATTGTCTGTTAATTGTATGATTTTTCAAAAAAAGCAAATAATCTCTATAAACATTGTCAAATTAATTAACTTCGGCCCATCTTTATACCGATTTGTTAATTAGTCAGATATTTAACATACCAATTTTAATCAAATGAAACATAATTTTGGCCCAGGCCCAGGCATTTTACCTCACGAAGTTTTAAAGCAGGCTGCATCAGCAGTTATCGATTTTAACGGTACCGGACTTTCTATATTGGAGGTGTCGCATCGTTCGCCAGAATTTGAAGGTGTTTTAGATGAAGCTGTAAAATTAGTAAAGGAACTGTTGGGTGTACCCGAAGGCTACTCTGTAGTTTTTTTACAAGGTGGCGCCAGCATGCAATTTGCGCTCGCTCCGTATAACCTGTTGCCCGAAGGCGGTAAGGCTGCATACCTTGAAACTGGCGTATGGGCAAACAAGGCTTTAAAGGAAGCAAAATACTTTGGCGAAACGCAAATTGTTGCATCGTCTAAAGACAGCAATTACACTTATATCCCGAAGGATTTTGAGATACCTGCTGATGCTACTTATTTTCATATCACATCAAATAACACCATTTACGGAACACAACTGCAAAGTTTTCCGAAATCACCGGTTCCGGTGGTTTGTGATATGTCGTCGGATATATTCAGCCGCAAGATTAACGTTGCCGATTTTGGTTTGATCTATGCAGGCGCACAAAAAAATATGGGCCCTGCAGGTGTTACACTTGTTGTTGTAAAGGATGATATACTTGGCAAATCGGGTCGTAAAATACCGGCGATGTTCAATTATCAAACACAAATTGAAGGTGGCTCCATGTACAATACACCACCCGTATTTGCGATATACGTTTCTATGCTTACGCTAAACTGGTTAAAATCAAAAGGCGGGGTTGATGCAATTGAAAAGGAAAATATTGCTAAAGCAAGAGTGTTATATGAAGAAATTGACCGCAGCCCGTTGTTTAAAGGTGTGTGTGCGGTTGAAGATCGCTCGCACATGAACGTTTGCTTTGTAACCGAAAACCCGGAGCACGAAAAACCATTCCTGAAACTTTGTGATGAAAAAGGAATAGTTGGCGTAAAGGGCCATAGGAGCGTAGGCGGTTTCAGGGCCTCTATATACAATGCGCTGCCAATAACCAGCGTGTATGTGCTGATTGATGCCATGCAGGAATTTACAGAAAAAAATAAATAAGTGATTAGAGGTTAGTGATTGGAGATTAGTTAATAAATCTTCGTTTTCCTAATCTCTAACCTCCAAACACTAATCTCTATTTTAAAATGATCAGAATATTAGCTAATGACGGTATCGACCCGGCAGGTAAGCAACTTTTAGAAGAAGCCGGTTTTTTTATTGATACCAACAATATCCCGCAGGATGAACTTCCTGTTAAATTACAAAACTACGATGGTATTACCGTGCGCAGTGCCACTAAAGTGCGCAAAGCGTTGATTGATGCCTGCCCAAACTTAAAGTTAATAGGCCGCGGCGGCGTAGGTGTAGATAACATTGATGTTGACTACGCCAAAGAAAAAGGTATCGGGGTTTACAACACACCAGCCTCTTCATCCTTATCAGTAGCTGAGTTGGTTTTCGGTCACTTATTTACAGGTGTCCGTTTTTTGCAGGACAGTAACCGCAAAATGCCGGTTGAGGGCGCTACTAAATTTAACGACCTTAAAAAGGCTTACGCTAAGGGAAGCGAGCTTCGCGAAAAAACTATAGGTATTTTAGGCTTTGGCCGTATCGGGCGCGAAGTTGCTAAAATTGCTTTAGGTGTGGGCATGGAAGTATTGGCGTACGATCTTTATCCTTTTAATCCTGAAGTAGAAGTTGTTTTGGGTGGCGGTACAACCGTAAAAATAAACGTTAAAACCGTTTCGCAGGAAGAGATTATAAAACAAGCTGATTTCATCACCCTGCATACGCCTTTTGTTGACAGGCCTATAATCGGTGCAACAGAATTTGAGCAAATGAAAAAAGGAGCGGGCGTTGTTAACTGCTCACGGGGTGGATTGATTGATGAAGATGCATTATTGATAGCTTTAGATAGCGGTAAAATATCTTTTGCTGCGCTGGACGTTTTTGATAATGAACCAACACCAAGACTGGATATACTTCACCACCCGAAAATATCTTTAACACCGCACATCGGTGCTTCAACTAACGAAGCGCAGGAAAGAATAGGGTTGGAGCTTGCTAATTTGATCATTGATCATTTTAAAAAATAACGGCAGCATACTCCAACAAGCAGCGTAATTGATAGCGGTTTTGAAAAACCTTCTCAAATAGAGTGTGTTTTTTTAACGATGGTATGGATTACGCTGTCCAGTTCCTGGGCAGAAATATCCAGGTGGCTGATGATCTCCTGGTTCATAGGGTTTGCCAGGTTATTCCGATCGAATAGGTTAAGCAATCCCAAAATAGTGGCTACCGGCCGTCTTATTTCATGTGAACTGATGGCTGCAATCTCTTGCAGCCTTTTATTTTGGTTTTTTACGTGGTTTTCATTTCGCTTATTTTCTATCAGGATGCGCAGAATATTTACTGTGCGCTCTATCATTTGTAACTCGGCCGGTTTAGGCTGCCGGGTGTTTTTGTAATAGAGTGCAAATGTTGCCAAAACCTGTTTGCCATCAGAACTGATGATAGGCGTTGACCAGCAGGCTTTTAAACCAAATGGTCGGGCTAACTCTTTATAGTCCTCCCATAATGGATCCGTTTCAATATCACTCACAATTATTTGCATGCGGTGATAGGCGGCAGTGCCGCATGAGCCCGCTTTAGGCCCTATGGACGACCCGTTGATAAGGTCGCAATACTCAGCTGGTAACCTGGGGCCAGAGAGATGACGCAACTTTCCCTGTTCAACTTCAAGCACTGAGCAGATCATATCCGGAAATATCTCCTCTATACCCTTCAGTAATTCGGCGGTGGTTTGCCCCAGCGTAGTTGATTCAGTTGCATTTAATTCCAATACTTTTTTTTCGAGGGCCAATATCAACTGCTGTATCCTTATACTGGTGATGTCCCTGATAAAAATTGTATGTTCACTTTTATACGGATAAATATTTACACGCAACCATCTGTTGTAATAAATGTTAAAATATTGCAACTGACTTGAAATTAGTCCGTTGAAAGCGGCTTCAAATTCAAGCATAATATCTTCGGTTAATCCCAGACTGTAAACTTGCCTGAAATTAATATTCTGAAGTTGTTCTTGTGACAGGCCGCTGATGGCCTGAAATGCAGGATTATATGAAGTAATCTTCCAATTTTCATCGATAATAATAAAACCCTCATTGAAGCTTTGAATGGTATGCTGAATATTATCAATATTATTATTTGAATTATTTGCAAAAGATATATCAGCTAAATTAGTTCCCGAAAAGTAAATGAGATCATCGCTTTTATTCAACGCCGCCGACCACGTAATACTATAATAACGGCCATTTTTTGCTTTCATCCGATTCTCATAACCGGCAATCTCATGATATAAATTTAAATCTCTTAATAATTGCTGTTCTCTTTTCTTATCAGCAGGATGGGATAGATCAATAAGATTTGTTTCAAGCAAATCTTCGGCAGAATAGCCAAGTACGTGTTGAAAAGCGGTGTTAGTTTTAAGAAGCGTACCCATTTTATCTGATACACAAAAAAAATCATTTGATTGATCGAATAGAAAGGAAAGCCTGTTATCCATTATCTTATGATAAAATACCTAGCTCATATTCTTTAAAATTAGATATATTATTTTGGATAATAACAAATAATATTTTTTATGGAGTTGTTACTGCTACAGGCAAAACCTTTCCATTAAAAAAACGGTGACCGGTTACAGAAAAATCGGCAATGTATTTTCCCATTTCAAATGCCAGTACCGGCGATTGGTAACCGGGAAAAGCCTGCTCCAGCATTTCGGTTTGTGCCGAGCCAAGTGCCAGGCAGTTTACTTTAATCTCGCGGTCGGCCAGTTCAAATGCCAGGCATTCCGTTAAATTATGCAGTGCGGCTTTACTTGCGGAGTAAGCTGCTAACCCCGGAAACTTCACGCTTCCCTGGAAACCACCCATACTGCCAATATTTAATATGTGCGCGCCGTTAGCTATTAATGGGAGAACCCCCTGTATCATCCTAACGTGGCCGATGAAGTTACTTTGCAGCATTTCTACAAAATCCATTTCCAGCAGTTGCTCAAATGGCTTGTTGATGAGCATACCGGCATTATTGATCAAAACATCTATACCGTTATCGAAATTGCTTTTTATAAATTGCTGCAGTTCTTTATAATCATCGTGCACGATATCAAAAGCTAACGCAAATATTTCGGCATCAGGGTTTAGCCCGT
The DNA here is from genome assembly GCA_964657275.1 of uncultured Mucilaginibacter sp. Classification (GTDB taxonomy): domain Bacteria; phylum Bacteroidota; class Bacteroidia; order Sphingobacteriales; family Sphingobacteriaceae; genus Mucilaginibacter. The sequence continues at coordinate 5,178 of CAZZUU010000127.1, forward strand.
GTGCTATCTCCAGCAAACGCTCCAATTTGTCTCTTGATCGCGCCAAAGCAATTACTTTATGTTTGCCTGATAAAATTAATTCGAGTGCAGCTTCAAACCCAACTCCGCTGCTTGCACCGGTTATAATGATATTCATAGATCAAATGGGTTGATTAACTTAACATCTCTGTCAATCGACTTGAAATCGTCGATATTGTTAGTTAATAATGGAACGTTTTCAACTAAGGCAGTTGCATAAATTATAGCGTCCGGTAATTTTATGCGATAATTTTTGCGCAAAAAAATCGTTTCTTCGACAATTAAATCTGTTAAAGGAATAACGTTTAATTCACTACAAATTGCTAAAAGTAATTCGTGTTCATCATTGTTTTTAAATGAAAACCCTAATACTTCTATTTTAGTTATAACCGAAATCGCAATTTCATCTTTTAATATTCGCTCGGGATCAAGGGCATTTTTTGATAAATAAATAAGAACGTTAGTATCAAAAATCACGATCCCACTCCTTTCTTAAGTTTCGCTGCCAATCAACGGGATCCTTAATGTCAGCAAATAAATTCTTTCCCTTTGCCTTATTTAATAAGTTTTTTATTTGCTGGTAAGAGGTGTCCTGTTTGTTAATACCGCTATCACGAGTTGGCCGTTCTTCCTCGATATTTTTTACAAAAGAAGTTTCCTGCAATAGTTTTCGTAGTAAGCCTACCTGATCATCCTCAACTGTAATTTTTAATACGGTCATATACCAAGTTACAAACAAATCGTCAAACTACCAATTTTTGTTCAACCGGATGCTCAATTAGATAAAATCCATCGGTGATCAACTTTTTAAATTCGGGCTCGTCAATTCCCTTTTGCTCAAGAAATATCCTGATTTCATTTGCAACCACAGGTTCAACTTCTTCATGATCCAGTATCTCCAGTATTTCCAATGCACAAAGCCAATCGTCATGATGGTTTTTTTGAAGCATCTGCCAAACATTACCAAGGAAACCGTAGTCACCGCCTTTTTGTCGCCGGTTACGTACCTGCTGATATAATTTGTGCAATTCCAACGTTCTGTTGTCGTAAACCGGATGATACGTTCCGGCGATTGATTTATAGGGTATTTCAACAAATGCATCCTTATCCGCGGCTCCGCAAAAAACCGATATTATTTTTTCGCCGACAGCCATATCATAAACACCCCACGAAGGATCGAATAAAATTTTACCGTTTTTATCCTTCACGGTACAGCCGTTGAAGGTAACCAATTGTATTTTTTGATCTGATGAAAGAATGTTTTTTACCACCCCGTTTACAGTTATCCCGCTTTCAAAATTTAGTGTAACCTGTTTGCCTGCTTCAATACCAACAGACTTTAAGTTATCCATGGTGAAATCCTCTAAAGCGCTATTGCCTTTTAGTTTCCCCACAGGCGAGCTAAATCCATCGGAATGATAATCCTTGCCATGGCCTTTTAATTGACGGTTATTTACCGATAAGGCTGATGGGCCGGCGGTGCGGATAAACGCAGGGACTTTATCAACGGCAACAAAATCAGTAAATGTTCCGGAAACTTGCAAGCCTGAGCTATAAATTGCTGTACAAACATTTTTGCTTTCTATGGCTTTTTGCAGGCCATAAACACCGCCACGCCTAAAAGCCATCGTGTCGGCAAATATTTCCAGTACGTCTATCAGGTTTTGGAATGTTGGTGTAACAAATAGCTGCGGTTGCGTTTTTGTGATATCGTACGAATAATTTATGGCATCGATAGTGTATGGCAATTTTTTAACCGAAACATCCATGCAGGTGACGCTTTCGCCGATGGAGGACAACAACCCGGCTCCGTAAATCTTTGGGTGCGCAAGCTTGCCGATCAATCCGTACTCAACAGTCCACCAATGCAGGCGGCTCAATAAGGCCATTTCAGATGGTTCGCCCATGTTTTGCTGTCGATATTGTACCAATTCTTCCGCCTTTTTTATTTCATCCTTATCGGCGTCCGCCATTTCTTTTAATATCGATAAGGCTCTTATCGCTTCATACAACTCAAAATCCTGTGCCGAAAACATAGCTTTTGCGCCGATGGAGCCAAAATAACTCAGATATTGATGATAATCTTTGTCGGCGATAATAGGGGCGTGGCCCGCTGATTCGTGGATAATATCGGGGGCGGGCGTATATTCAATATGTTTCAATTGCCGGATGTCGGCGGCGATCACCAAAACACGGTGTGCCTGGTATTCCATAAACGCTGCGGGCGGGATGAAGCCATCTACGGTAACGGCACCCCATCCAATTTTGGAAAGGGCATCGTTCATCTCCTGTAAATTGGGTATCTTTTCGATAGTTAAACCGGCTTTTTGCAAACCCGGGATATAAGGATAATAAGCAACGTCTTTAAGATAGCTGTAGTTCTGCCGCATCACATAGCGCCAAACTGCGTGATCTATTGGCGTATAATGTTCGTATTGCTGGTCTACAATAAACTGTTTTAGATGTGCGGGCAAGGCAGCCACCTGCGGATTATTAAAATCATTAAAATGACCCATTAACGTTTTGGTTTATAATAAAACGTAAAATTAGACATTTAGTTTATCACCAACCCAGTGATCAGGGTTCGATTTTCTTTTCCGTTAACCCGTCCTGCAAACGGCTTGGGCGGATAACATAATAAACCCCTAATAGCGCTACGAGCAACGAAATCAGGTAAAAGGATACGCTTAAAAACACCGCCAACCCCACATTCATATTAAAGATGCCCGAAAGTATCTTGAACATATACTCACGGACACCTGCACCGCCAACAGATATCGGCACCACTGCGGCTAATGCAGATAACAGAAAGGATAACAAATACGGGGAGAACTTCCCGTGAAAATTCTGACCCATCAATACGCAAATGATGGTAATTACCTGGCTCGATTGAACGAGGATAGCCTTTGCATGGCCCTTAAAGAAATGTTTCGTAAAATCTTTAAAGAATATTTTAATTACTGTGTAGTATATAATACTGCCTACAACAAAAATGGCCAGTGGGATAGCGATATGAATTTGTATTTGCGGGATAAATATTTTTAATAATACCACGATCAGTCCTATGGCCCAGAGGCCGCTCAGCCTGTCGAATAAGATAGCCCAGAATACCTTTTTTGTAGGGAAGTTGTAGGTTTTATGCAGCAAGTAAATTTTATACCCGTCGCCGCCAATCCCGCCGGGAAGCAGCAGGTTGTAAAATATCCCTAATAAATAAAGGCGAAAGTTAAAACGGGGATCTAGTTTCAGATCAATCGATTTAAAAAAGCTCAGCAAACGCCACGCTGAAAAAACCATAGAAAAAAAGTAAGCAACAACGCCCGCCAGCATCCACCAATAATTGGCATTTATGAGCCTGTTTTTGACTTCGCTGAACGGTACTTTACTAAAAACCCAATAAAGCAAAAGTGAAGTTACAGCGATCTTTAATATCGTTTTAACTACGTTCCAAAGTCGCTGTTTACGCGTTTTTGGCGTTATTTCGGCTTCGGCTTCGTTGGCTATGGCGTCTTCAATTTTTGTCATTTCGGCGCAAAGCTAAGAAAAATGAAGGATAGAATCAGGAATCAAGATGCAAGAACCAAGACACAGGAACCAGGAATTTAGAATATTTCAATTATGCTTTTTTCTCGCCCTTTTCCAGAATCGCCAAAATCTTATCCAGTTTGTCTATCTCAATTGAGTTGAGCCGGGCTAGTAACTCTTCGATTTCTTTTTTTGCCTCGCAATTGGTTTTATAATCAGCATCAGCCTGTGCACGGTCACGCTCGCCCTGGCGGTTTTGTGCCATCATAATAATAGGAGCCGCATACGCTGCCTGTGTTGAAAAAACAAGGTTAAGCAATACAAATGGATATAAATCCCACTTGTATTTAAAAGCTATAACATTCAATAACATCCATATGGCTACAATAACTGTTTGAATAATAATGAATCGCCATGATCCCATTCCATTGGCTACGGAGTCTGCTAGTTTTTGACCAAATCCTAGTGAAGCTTTGTGCGAATCATGCCATGTTTTGTTATTTGCCATAAAAATGTTGTTTTAGTTTTAATCGCTTAAATATAGATATTTTATAATATCGTCATAGAAAATTACGGTTATTAAATAAATCGTTTTAAAAGCTCTTTTCATTTTAATCCTAAACTTTTATAGTTTAAGTTTGGAATGCTTAACACAAATATGCCGAAGATAGTTTTTAACTCATCGGCATTAATGCAATAATCAAAAATATACATAACTACGGTATGCAGCCTGAAATGATCCTGGAAACCATCGCAGTAACCAAAAACTATTTTGGCGATAAGTCTTCGGGGGTTAATAATGTAACCATATTTATCCCGAAAGGAAAAATAACCGCCATTGTTGGCGAAAGCGGCAGCGGGAAAACCACTTTACTAAATTTGCTGTATGGACTGCTGCAGCCGGATGAGGGTGAGGTTTTTTTTAAAGAAGAACGCATTTTAAAACGCGAAGAAAAGCTGCAGCCGGCTCATGAAGCCATGCGTTTGGTGACGCAAAACAACCAGGATATGGAAT
>CAZZUU010000128.1:0-9709 GCA_964657275.1 uncultured Mucilaginibacter sp.
TTCATTTATCGGCTTGTAGGCAAGCAGGTATTTTTCATTTTCCTGGTTGGTTTTCGGTCCATCAACTTTTGCGTTGGCTATTAAATCATCTGCGGTAACGTTAATAACGCCCTGCTCAAGATAAATGGATCGATAGTCTTTATAAACAGGCCCGGTTCCTTTAGCATTCAATATCAAATAGGCGCCCATAGGAACATTGGTTACCGCACCGCTAAATTGGAACTGGCCATGTTTGAGTTTAACCGAATCGGTGATGGTTTTACCATCCTTGTCATACTGAAGGTATACCTTTGCCGGCGGGTTATAAGTGCCAATTGTGCCCTGTACGGTAAACTTGCCGTCCTGTGCAAACGCGATCGCCGGTAACCCGGCTAATATCATCAAAACTATTTTTCTCATACTTTCTATTAATGAGTTATTCCAAAGTAATTATAATAATTATTTACCAAGCAGCTCTTCCAGCTTGATTTCCAAATCATCACCACGCAGGTTCTTACCCACAATTTTGCCGTTAGGGTCGATCAGGAAATTCGACGGTATGGCAGTCACATCATATAATGCCGCTGCAGCATTATTCCAAAATTTGAGGTCTGATACCTGTGTCCAGCTTAAGCCATCGCTTTTTATCGCGGCAAGCCAATCCGCTTTTCCACTTTCTCGGTCAAGCGAAACTCCAAGTACGGTAAAGTTTTTGTCTTTATACCTATTATATGCCCTTACCACATTAGGGTTTTCCTGTCGGCACGGGCCGCACCATGAGGCCCAAAAATCAACCAGCACATATTTGCCTCTGAACGAGGAAAGCTTAACAGGGGCGCCAGTTACATCAGCCTGTGTAAAATCGGGTGCCATAACACCTATTGTAGTATTTCGCAACCCGTCAAGCGATTTTTTTAGAACCTTTGCAGTTTCAGTACTTTTTATCCTGTCGGATAATGAGTCGTAAAGCGGCTCAAGCTCTGCAGGGTCAGGTGAGGGACCGCCAACGGAACTCAGCGCCAGTAAACTCAGGTAACTATTGGGGTTAGCTATGATGAACATCTTCAATATACCTTTTTGCCCGTTCTGTAATTCTTTGTGTTTCGCCTGCATTTTATTTTGAAACTCGGCTGTATTTTGCTCGGCCTGCGAAGCGTGAGATTCCTCGATCTGTAGTTTTTGCGCCTGCTCAATTAGTGGTTTTAATTGAGCCAGTAATTTTTTGTTATCATCATTTATTTGTGATCCAATAATTTCGGCTTTTGATACAGAGTCGGGGCTATTTATTTCAATTTGTCCTTTGTCTATATAAAAATTCAATATATCGGCAGTGCTGTCTAGTTTGGAAAATCCCATCCCCTTGCGGTCCATCACCAGAAAGGCATTGGTCGGGTTAAGTATTTCGCCTTTAAATTCAAAACTGCCATTAGTGATCTGTGCCGAATCAATTACCCTGTTGGCGCCTACCTGGTATAACAGATAAGCCCGCGACGGGTAGTTTAGGTTGCCGATTTTGCTTTTGATAGAAAAAGGAACGGTATCCTGTGCAAGTACCGCCAGCGGCAACGAGGCGATGATTAAAAAAAATATTTTCTTCATTGATTTTTAACGGACATTGATCCGTAATAACGCTTAAACAACAGATGAATTATAATTGGTTAGATTAATTTTTGATAGGTGCGCCACCAAAGATCGGGCATTTCGCCCGAAACGGCTGTCTTGTAATCGTCATATTGGCAAGGTACCAGGTGGAACCGTTCGTTTTTTGAACCGCTTGCGGGGTAGGGTACCTGCATCCACCACCGGTCGGATTTTTTGCTTTTTACAAAAACCAGTTCGTGTTCTTCGTTTTTCAAATTGGTTTTATAGATAAGGTATTGCGATTTTGGATTAAGCGGGAAATCCTTTTTTCGGTTATAAACACCGTCAATAAAATACCATATCATCTGGGCCAATAACAGCGCAGTTTGCCCGTTATTATCGTAAGCCGGGTTAAACTCATAAAAGCCAATGGAGCTCAGCTTGTCATTAAAGCCGGCATAGCGTGCAATCTGGCAGGCTTCGGCGCCGTTAAACCCATTGGGCCCTGCATTAGCGTTCCCCATTGCATCTGACGAGCGTATGGCGCTTATATCAAAACTTATGGCGTTGGCATTGCGCACTATGGGTTCGGTAACCGCTATGTTGCCCGCCAGTTCGCCCAGGCGGTGCACGTCAAAGTAAAGTTTATCCATTACCCGCAAACTGTCCTGGCTGGTAAAGTAAACCTGGTAACCCAAATTACTATAATTAAAAAGGTAATTAGGCTCGTGCAGGAATATTTTATTAAGATAAGATGCAGAGGTGGTTTCTATACTGTCGGGATCGCTTTCGTCTTCAAACAAATCAAATTGGGAATCGATCACCACAAGGTCAACCTTTTGCTCCAGCGTTTCATAAGCCAGGTATTGCGCATAAGTTAAATCCTGCCCGCCGCCAACAATGATGGGTATAATGTCTTTCTTCACCAGTTCATTAACCACCGTTTTGAGGGCGTAATAAGTGTCGGTTACCTTTTCGCCCTGCCTGATGTTGCCCAGGTCTGCAATCCGGGCTGTGTAATTACCTTCATTTAAGGCGTATAATTTTTCGCGCACATAATCCGGCGCCAATGCGCAGCCTGAATTATTCACAGCATTGCGGTCTTCCTGAACCCCTATAATAGCGATGTTGAACTTTTCTTCAAGGTCGGGAAATGCGGCAGAGAAACAGTCAATTTTACTGCCTAACTGGCTGCTATAATAGCCCTTTGCGGGTGTTATCTTTTCAATATCAACAGGCGTAAAAAAATCGGATAAAGACATTTATTTGATATGTAATCCCGATAGCTATCGGGAGCGGATGTGCAAATGTGCAGATTATTTTTTAGTTAGCGATTTTGTCTGAACCGGAATTTTTTGAATTAATACAATGGGCAGAATTTTAACCGTAAAATTTATAATATTTTTTGCGCTGCAATAAATTCTATAAATTCCTGAATTCGCTTAATTCCGGTTCAGACAAAATTCTGCACATTTGCACATTCGCATATTTGCACATCATAAACAATGATATTAGTTACCGGGGCAACTGGGTTTTTAGGTTCTGAACTTGCTATGCAGCTGGTACAATCGGGTAGGCAAATACGTTGCACCAAACGTGTCAAATCTGTTATACCTACAATTCTCGCTCCTTATCAGCAACAAATTGAATGGGTGGATGCCGACCTGATGGATGTTTTTGCCCTTGAGAACGCCCTTAATGGAGTAAAACAGGTGTACCATTGCGCCGCCTGGGTATCGCTTAAACAAGCCGATAAAAAACCGATGATCCGTGCCAATATCACAGGCACGGCAAACCTGGTTAATTTATGCACCCTGGATAAAATAAGATTAGTTCATGTAAGCTCCGTTGCAGCCATAGGACTTGCCAAACCCGGCGACATGATCACCGAAAAGCATTACCTAGATCTTGCAACCGAAGACGACGGGTACGCCATATCAAAACTTGAAAGCGAAATGGAAGTTTGGCGCGGCATCGCCGAGGGGTTGGACGCTGTGATCGTTAATCCTGCCATCATTATAGGTGCAAATGCCGGAACTTCAGGAAGCGGCGCTCTTTTCGAAACCGTTCGTAAAGGGCTTAAATTTTATACTTCGGGAAGTTCGGGTTTTGTGGATGTAGAAGATGTGGCTAAATGTATGATTGCATTAATGAATAGTGACATACATGCCGAACGCTATATCGTTAGCGCCGAAAACAGAAACTACCAGCAAATAACAACCGAAATAGCCGGCTGCTTCGGCGTAAACCCCCCGGCAACCCATGCTACTGGATTGATGATGGGCCTGGCCTGGCGATCTATGGCTTTTGTTGCCGCAATTACCGGCAAAGATCCCGCTATCGATAAAGTATCAGCAAAGGCTGCTACCGTAACCCGCAATTTTGATAACTCAAAAATTAAAAAAGCCATCGGGATTGAGTTCAAGCCATTAAGTGTTTCTATAAAAGAGGTTTGCGAAAGATTGGGATAATTCGCCTCACCCAACCTTCTCTTCTTCTCACCTAAATCCTTTCCAAAGGAGAGGACTTAAAATCTTTCTTTTGAACCCTCTCCTTTGGAGAGGACAGGGTGAGGCAAAGAGCGCCCTCAGTATTCCCCGATCGACAACAACACCAACGTACAGGCATAATCTGTTTTTATACCATTTTCATTTGCCATGCGGCGAAGTTCAGAGTTTTCGGTGCCCGGGTTAAAGATGATCCGTTTTGGGCGGGTTTTTAATATATAATCGTACAAGCCCTGCTGGTTATACGGTCCTACATATAAAGTTATCGTATCAATATCGGTGTGGATGACCTCCGGCTTTTCTATCGGGATACCTGCCGCCTCTCCGGTTTTAAGGCCCACGTTTACAATGCTGTGCCCATGCTTTACCAGCCTGTTTGCTGCAAGGTTGGCATAACGCGCCTGGTTTGGCGTAGCCCCTAATATCAATGTTTTTTTATTGGTTGATTCCATTGTATGATTTCATCGATCTTACGATTACAGCCAGCGCATGATCATTTTCCGGTAAGTATCATCCTGTTCAGTAAGGCAATTTGCCCTGCATGATACAACTGGTGTTGGATAAACCCCTTAATTAATCCTGCGTAGGTTATGGCTTGCTGACCGTAGCGGGTATCGTTAGTTGGCTCATCCCATTCTTCTTCCGGGAAATTTTGTACAACACCCAGCAAATTTACGTTTACAAGCTTCAGATCATTAACATAATTCTGCCATTTTTGTTCGTCTGGTTCGCCGGGATCTGGCCAGTCGCCGCTGGACGGTAATTGTGCATTCAGACCGTTCATCCGGTCCATCACTTCTTCTGTCCATGCCAGCATGTGCAAAACTATGCCTGCTATGTTATGAGCCGAACCTGGTGGTTTTTCGAATGCAGCCTCAAAGTTTACCGCCGCAATTATGTCATAAATTGGGCTTCCATACCAGGGATTGCCCGATAAAATATTCTCAAGCTCGTTTTTAAACTGTTCCGATCTTTTCATGGTCGACGGGGAAATTGCAGCGATTATATAATGCCCTCGGTTATTACCAGTTTTCGGGGAAAGGGATGTCATTTATCGTTAATACCTGGAACCGCTCCATCTGGTAATCACGCCCGGCATTGTTGTACATAAAAAAAGGATCGGTTTTAAACCGCTCATAATCATGCGTCAACTGTTCCTTCAAGCCGGTTAGGCGGTTTTGGTAAACAGCATCATATACGGGCGGGTTAGTGAGTAATCTTTCGATGTATTCCAACAAATTATAACAGGTGGTAAACTGTCCGCAGGCGATTATACAAGCTTCGCTGTGTTGTTGATGCATTGTAGTTTTGTCGAACCACAAAGTAGTGCCCATATTAAAGGCAGTTTGCGCAACAATCTGCATGTCGCGGCTCGGCTCTAAAAAAGCTGGCGGAGGTGAGTTGTTAGGATCAGGTTCGTTCCTGTTAATATTATTTGAAAATGAAAGATCATAAATGTGATTGCCTTTTCCACGATTTTCCCATTGCGGCGAATCATAAAATTTATCGTAAAGCAGCTGTCGGATGCGCTTCAAAAAAATGCTCATGTTTAACATCAACATCGATTCGCCCCTGGTTTGCAACATTTGCTTAAGAATGCCAATGGGCGTTTTGGTAAAGTAACGCACCAGTAACTTTGTGATCTTTAAAGTGAAGCCCTTTCTCAAATTTAACGGTGATGAAGAGTCCGAAACGCCATTAATATTTTCCCTCAGCCATGCCACAACCAACATAAAAACAAGCGGAATGGTGATTAACATACCTCCAATAAGGGTTAACATGGGTTTGTGGTTGTGAAAACCAAAGCCGGCGCAAATTACGGCCAATAAAAATATAATTACTGTCGCCAAATTCAAGCCCGATAAACTCATACCCGTGTTTTTGGCCGGCGCCGGCATGGTATAAGGTGCTATAAAGTGGCTTCCCACGTCGTTTACCATCAAAAAATCAAAGTTGCTGAATGCGCTTTCGCCCCTTAACCGCCTTCCATCGGCATACATCATACTTTGCAAACCCTGGTTGTCGGTAATCCCGCCGTCCATAAGGCCAAAACGTTTTTGTGCAATAAATCCACTTTCCTGTTTATCGCCCGTTTGCGGCTTCATGGTTAGTCCTGACTTTAATTCATCAATAGTTAAGTTTTTATGAGCAAAGTCTTCGGGATAAATAATAGGTTCAAAACCCGCCGGGAAACATGACGAGGCGGCAAGTACATCGGCCAGTTTTATTTTTTTTGAGATCTCATGATCCAGGTAAATTACCTCATTGCCATATTTATAAAACGTATCGGGGCCCGCATCTGGTATTAATTTTATATCCTGCCTGAATGATTGCCCGGTGAAAAATTCGGTGGTGTTTAAACAAATTTCCAGTAAATGAGCCTTACTGATCGCATTATGTGTTAACGAACGAAGTGTTGCCCCTTTAAAAATGGTTTCGTTATAGGCCATCGCGAATGCATTGATGATATTGCGGTTTTTATCGGGCCTTTTTCCCCATTTGGTTTTGTCAGACAAGATTAACAAAGCCTGCTCTAAGATTTTTTCGCCGCTTAGTGTTTCAAATAATTTAATATAAAACTCACCGAAAGTACGGCCCTGGGAATTATATAATGCATATAAAGCGGTAGTAATGGTACCGCCGGATGCCGACGACATGTAAGTTACCTGCCCCAAAAGAGAATTGCCTTTAAGTGGATCGGTGTCGGCATCGAATTTTGCGCGGTTCAAATAAGATAAAACCCCGAGTGCGTACGATGCTGCACGAAAACCGCCACCTGAAAAAGCGAGCGCGATATTTTCAAATGGCTTTATAGAATTAACATGCAGAAAATCTTCGGCTGATTTGCCCGACAATGAGGTGTTTTTCATAAAAAAACTTTATACCTTTTTAAATATAAATCTATGCAATAATTGGTTAAATATACGGTACGGCAACATAAGTAAAATAGTTGGTGATTTTTAAAGTGGTTATTTGTTTAGCCGAACGTTTTTTATTTACCTTTAAAAATCGAAGCCACTTAACGGATGATCATGAAAAAAATATTACTCTCATTACTTATTTCGGCGTTGGTGATCACAATTGCCGACGCACAAAGTACGTGGATGAATTACAAAATTGATAGCCGGCTATCTGCTAAAGTGCCCAATGAACCCAAACCGGTGGATGAAAATACAGTGATGGCTTCAGATAATGACGGGTGTGCTTACCTTATTACCATTGCGGACTTTCAGCAATTGGCCGGTCTCGATTCTGCGAAATTAGCGCCCTTGGCTGCTACCCCCGAATTTGCCGGCGCGTTGAAAACCGGAATACTGTCAAAGATGCCTGGTTATACAATGAGCGATGTGAAAGTCGGCAATTGGAATGGGTATGTTTGCTATAATGTTGACGGCGGGAATGACACCCAAAAGGTTAAAATTTATACTTTCATGGTAATCGTAGGCAGCAAATTGTATAATCTGAGTGCTGTAGTGCCGGCCGCACTGGCTTTTACCGGTAAAGATGACTTTTTCGCCTCGCTTAAATTAAATTAAGTTTGATTTACTATTATTTTGATATACATTTGATATTGAATACTAAAAGTATATCAAATGAAGCCTAAGGCCACCACGATTGCCGATAATATCGGTTATATCCAAAAAACTTTGTCGGTAATAAACGGTAAATGGAAGTTGCCTATCCTGTTATCAATGTATGCCGGTAAAAGCCGTTTCAGGGATTTGCAACGCAGTATTCCTGCTATCACCACCCGTGTACTTTCAAAGGAATTAAAGGACCTGGAATCGAATAAGCTCATCATTCGTATTGTGAATGATACTTATCCCGTAACTATCGATTATAAGTTAACTTCATACAGCTATACATTGACCTCAGTAGTGGATGAAATGATAAAATGGGGAAAGCAGCATAGCAAAGGCGGCTTGTAAGAACTACAAACTTTATCTGAGCCGGTCGGCAGATTTTACCAGCTTCTCATCCCGCTGGATGGCTTTTATGGCAAATATGATCATCAATATACTGATCGAGGATAAAAAAAGACCGATACCCCAATTATGCGTATCGAGCATTACGCTGCCCATTATCTGCTTTACAGTTTGGGCCATCCAAAAGCTAAATCCAAAAATTACCAGTATAGCGCTGTAGCATAAAGCGATTTGCTGTTTGCGGTTTTTGTATAAAAAAATAAGTACCAGTGGCAATAAACCAACGATTCCAGTTACAACGGCCAGCGCAGTAAAAAATTGGGTATGTGCCTGTTGCCCGTTTACGTCCTCAAAAACGCCTGTAACGGTAATGGTTATGGGCTTGCTATCGATATAAACATTGTGCGCCAGCGGGAAAAGAAAAAGTGCGAATATGGCGAGCCCTGCAAGTAATAAATAAATACTTTGTATGCGTTGTAACATATAGTGGATTATATAGGCAAAGATATAATTGTTTTAGCTATTGTTAAACGAGTTTTATTAACACAAAAAAATGCGGAATATTTAATTAATGCGTACATTTAATTGTTTTTAACCCTATTTGATTTGCATGAGCGACGCTTTATCCTCTTTACAGCCAAAGGATGTGCAGATTGATGATCTGCTGCTGAAAAAAACCTTCCTTGAACATTTGAATTATATTTATTACGGCAAACATCACTTGTTAGATTTCTTTAACGAAGTTAAGGGCATTGCCACGCTAAAGGTTTTACAAATGGCCATACAGGAAGGGATTGATGATACGGAGAGCCAGGTAGCGCAAATGGACGAGATATACAAAATAATCGGCGAAACCCCGTCAAAAATAAGCACGTTAAGTTTAAAAGCCATGACCCTGGAGGCTTATCTCACTGCGATAAGAGCAGGCAAAACCAAGCTTGAAAAAGACGTTTTTATACTTTTTTATTTACAGCAAATTGAAGGAATAGAAGTTACCTATTTTAAAGTTTTAAAGAACCTGGCTAAAGCCATTGGTTATAGCAGTACCTTCCTCGATCAGCCTTTTGACCTTGCGGTTGATAATAAGATATTGTTTGAATCGATATACCAAGAGTATATAAATTAAGTTTAATCCATGAAGTGGTATAGAAACACCACTTCCCCTGTGTAAGCAGGTTTCTTTTCGCCTTCAATTTCCATTTCAACACCTATGGTAGCTTTGGTAATACCGCGCAGGTTTACTATTGCAGCCAGCGTTGCCTTTAGGCGCACCCTGCTGTCAACTACTACAGGTTGAGCAAACTTTATCCCATCTATACCGTAATTGATCTGCATTTTCAGGTTTTGCACATCGGCTATCTGGTGCCAGAAATAGGGCAGCAGCGATACCGTCAAATAGCCATGGGCTATCGTAGCTTTAAACGGACTTTCGTTTTTTGCGCGCTCGGGCTCGGTATGTATCCACTGATGGTCGATAGTAGCATCGGCAAATTTGTCTATTTGCTGCTGCGTAATCACATGCCAGTTGGATATGCCTATTTCCTTATGCAGGTACGATTCAAACTCCGGGTAATTTCTAATAACTATCATATCAATTATTACTGAACATAAAGTGCCGTAAAATTAATAAACTGCTATACATTACAAAATCAATTGCAGCCGTAATTTAAAAATACGTAATATGTGACTGGTTGGATGGACAAATAAGCGAGAATG
>CAZZUU010000129.1:0-9680 GCA_964657275.1 uncultured Mucilaginibacter sp.
ATATTCACGCCAACCAAGTATAAGACCTTGCTTGTAACCGACCTATCCCGTGTATACCTGCATGTGGGATGCCGAAATAAATTCGGCATGACCTTTTGTTTTTAAAGCGATTTTCTAAAGCCCTCACTTACCGGTGTAAATATAAAAACTTCACACTCTAAAATAATAATCACCAAATTCAATGTTTCTTCCTGTATGATTTTGGCGATTTGGTTCTTTTTCCTTTCGGATTGTGTGCTGTATTTGCTTTAGCAGCATCAAACTTCTTTCGTTGGGTCAATGTTTTTTTCTCGTGAAAGGCACCCTGGAAATCGGGATCTTCACGGCGCTTTTGCATATCTATCTCTTTATCCTGCTCCTGTTTTTCTTCGTATGGCGTTGCTTCGATAAATACATCGTCGGGCATTGCAGAAACAGGAACGGTTTGCTTAATGAGCTTTTCGATCTTACGCAGGTAATACAACTCGGCAGGGTTACAAAACGTAATAGCCTCGCCCGACTGGTATGCCCTACCCGTGCGGCCAATGCGGTGAACATAATCCTCTATTACAACAGGTACATCAAAGTTTATCACATGGCTCACATCACTTACATCAATACCGCGGGAGGCTACGTCGGTAGCAACCAGGATCTTCACCTCATCATTTCTAAACGAATTAATAGCATTGATGCGGGTATTTTGCCCCTTATTGGCATGCAAAACCTTCACATCTTTTTCGCCGAATTTACGCAGTAAAAATTTATATACATTTTCTGCTGCTACCCGGGTTTTACAAAATATCATCAGCTTTTTGATGTCGTCTTCCTTCTCTAGCAGCTTTTTGAGCAGATTTATTTTAGTTTTAACATTCGGTACAAAATACAATTGCTGATTCACGGTTTGCGCAGGTGTAGCCTGTGGCGTTACTTCGATGATCGTCGGGAACTCCAGGAAATTATTGGAAAGCTGATGTATTTTGTCTGACATCGTAGCCGAAAAAAGCAGGTTTTGTCGTTTAACCGGCACCACCTCCAATATGCGGTTGATCTGCGGCATAAAGCCCATATCCATCATTTTATCTGCTTCATCCAAAACCAAAACCTGCAACGTTTTGGTAACGATATGCCCGGCCAGGTAAATATCCATAAAGCGGCCGGGAGTAGCTACAATAATATCAACACCTTTGTTTATTTGCTCGATCTGTGTTTTGGGCCCTAAGCCGCCATATAACGACAGCACACGCAGGTCGGTATTTGCGGCGAAGGTTTTAACGTTTTCCTCAATCTGCATCGCCAGTTCCCTAGTAGGCGAAACAATAAGCGCGCGGGGGCTATCACCCTGGGCATATTTTAACTTCATCAGTATCGGCAACACGTAGGCGGCGGTTTTACCCGTACCCGTTTGCGCTATGCCCATTACATCCTGCCCGTTTAAAATCGGCGGGATCGCTTTTTGCTGTATCGGGGTAGCTTCGGTATAACCGGCATCGGCAATTGCATTTAAAATTTGCCGGTTAAATTTAAAATCATCAAAAGTTACGCCCATGGCGCAAAGATAGCCTTTATGATTTAGAAAGTCCGAGAGACGGAAAAGTCCGGAAAGTCCGGGAGAAGTATAATGCCATTGGGCAGCGCAATATATTGGTAGTTCAAATAAAACCGGGCGGTTGTTTATTCCGTAAATATTGATCAATAACTGTTATTTGACTATGCACGATGCAAAAACCAGGGCTGTAGCAGCCAAAATCCGCAAAATCAGGGAAGAAAAAAGCTATTCGCAGGACTACCTGGCCGCAAAATTGGGAATATCACAAAATGCTTATAGCAAAATTGAGCTGGGTTACAGCAACATCACGCTGAGCAGGCTCATTAGCATTTCGGAGATATTAGAGATAGATCTGGCTGATGTTATAAAATCGGCCTGATATTACATAGCGACGGGTTTCAAACCCATCGCTATAGGTTGTCTACTTCAAATCCAAACTTTGAAAAGCGTGGATATCCGTTACATCTTTTAATATAATGAGCTTACCATCGGTACTCTTTTGAGCAGTTACCTGGTTAAGCGACAGCCCTTTAATATCATCCATCCTGAATGCGGGCCTGTTATCATCATTCAGCACGCTAACTTCCACATTATTCATTTTAATGTTTTTGGCATGGCGGATGAAAAATCCGTAAGCAGGTGATAGGCCGAACATTCCCGGTTCCGGGTATTTGTTGGCATTTTCGGGCACTTCTTTGTTCGGCTGGCCGTTGGTGATACCTCCTTTAAAATAAATGCGGATATTATTTAACTGTACATCATCAATTTCATGGCCGGGCAGCCCGGTTATGGTACAGCTATAACCCGGGTCAGCATTGTAAACCATAACATTGCTGATAATTACGCGGCGCAGTTCGCCAATTGGTGTTCCTTCAGGGCCGCGCATACGGGCACCCAGGCGCAGGAAAATAGGGTCATTTACGACATCGCGCATGGTGATGTTGCTGATGGCGATGTCTTCCAGTTGAGCGCCGTCTACAGTTTCAAGTGCGAGGCCACGGCAATAGTCAAACACGCAGTTGGAGATCGTCACATTTTTAAACCCGCCGTTTGATTCGGTGCCTAATTTTATCCGGCCTGTAGGGTGGTGTTTATACTGCGGGTTTTCGCTGCGCTGGTAAGTGCCATCCAGCAACGTTCCCTCATCATATCCGCTTACCTGGCAATTGGTGATGGTTACATTTTCGGTGTTACGGGCGTAACCCAACGCAAATGTGCTTTTCAAACAGATGCCATCGTCATAAGGCGAGTTCACATAACAGTTGGAAACCCGCACATTTTTGCAGCAGTCAATATCCATACCATCGCGGTTGGTATCCAGTTTCAAATTATCGATAGTTAAATTATCGGTGCCTGTGGCTAAGATGGCAAACCAGCCGCCGTGTAAAATAGAAAAATCGCGCAGGATGATATTACGGCATTTGTACAATGCTATGGTTTTATTGCCCAGCATCGATCCTTTTTTGTAATCCTTCAGCAACCCTTTACCCCATATTTTGCCGGGGCCGGTGATGGAAACATCATGCACACTATCGCCCCAGATCAGGCTGTTATGAAAATAGCTGTGACCGGAATCCTGGTATTTTGAGTTTATAGACGTTTCTTCCGGGTCATATTCACCATTAGCCTCTTCATCGGTAGCTATAATAGTTGCGCCCTGGTCAAGGAATAATGACACATAACTTTTAAGATGGATGGAACCCGACAGGTAATTGCCGGCAGGCAAATAAACCGTACCGCCGCCCGCTTTGGCGGCAGCATCTATCGTTTTGTTTATCGCTTTTGAATCTAACTGCTTGCCATCCGCGGCAGCGCCATAATCCTTTACGTTATATACGGTTGGTTTGGACGAGGTATTACAAAACGCTCTTTCTGTCTTAACAATAAGTACGCAGCAAAATAGGAAATAAGGGAGGACTAATTTTTTCATAGTTTTATAAAGGTATATTCCGCAATGATGTGCAGCTAATATCTAACAGCATCTTTACAATTAACAAGTATTATCGCTGCGTGTCTTCTTTGGATGGCAATCCTTTTTTGTTTAACAACTGGAATGTACTTGCAGGCCCAAGGTTAGGATCATCCCAGGAGGACAGTACCCACACTATCTTTTTATCTTTATTTACCTCTATAAGCTGGGCCGACTTTCTTTCTACATCTTTCGGCAAATGACCACCATTCCAATTGCCGATCAGCGTATTGCCATTAGCCAGCCTGCTGGTTTGTTGTACCGTGTAAATGGTAACGCCCTGTGCTTTGGCATCTTCGCGGGTGAACTCCCAAACTATTTTTCCGTCTTTATCTACTTCGCGTGTATAGCCTTTGCCGTTGCCACTGATCAGGGTATTGCCATTTTTCAATCTTACCGCCGCCCATGCGTCCGGCGCATCCACCGACCATATTGGTTTGCCGTCGGCGGTGTATTCAATAACTTTTCCCATATCCATCTGGGCAATCAGGAAAGTTCCGTCGGCAGTATAGCGGCAATGCCTGAACATGCCGTGCGTGCCTTTTCCGGCCGTTGGTAAAGGCAATTCCTTTTCAACCTGGTTAGTGACTGTATTTATGATGACGGCTTTCGCCGGAACCATATTGATGATGAGCATAACGCGGTCTAACCCGATGGGCTGGCAAGTATGTATCTCGCTGTTTGGTGGCGCGTCATAGTTCCAGATGATTCTTTTATCGGGGGTTATCTCGCTGGCACCGGTCTTTCTCGAAAAAACGATGTTACCGTTTGAAAGCATGGTAGCATCGCCATACTCCCCTTCCTGCGGCATGGTGTACGACCAGGTAATTTTCCCATCCCTGATGATGTACATCTTTTGGTCCTTAAAAGACGCACCCTGCCATTCGCCTGCATATAAAAAGGAATGTTCCAAAATTCCCTTTCCGGGCAACGAATCGGCGATCGCTGTATGCTCGACGAAAGTTTTTACCGGCGATACTTTATTTTTGAACCCGGACGGACTGGAAAAAGAAATTAATAACAGGGAGGCTATGGATAATATTCTCATTAATTTAACTGGTTAAACCTTGCTTTAGGGATGATCAAATCCGAAATCGAAAATCCGAAATCCGAATTACCAACGATATTAGCCAGTTTGATCGGTTTAACCGCAAAATAAAACGATAATAATTTACGCAATCGTTGCCAAACAGGAGTTTGGGATAAATATTTATATTGCGTTGGCTTCTGAGCATCTTTTTTTATATTTATTTTATGTACAAAGCTACTACCATAAAAGATATTGCCCGTGCCTTAGGCATTTCAACCTCAACGGTTTCAAGGGGGTTAAGAGATAGTCATGAGGTAAGCGCGGAAACAAAAAAAGCCATCCTCGAATACGCAAAAAACACCAATTATCACTCCAACCCCGTCGCGTTAAGCTTAAAAAACAGGCGTACCTATTCCATCGGCGTAATGGTGGCCGATATTGCCAACAGTTTTTTTTCGCAAACCATTAATGGTATCGAATCTATCGCTTACGAAAAAGGTTATCATGTGATTATCACCCAAAGCCAGGATTCCTATGATCGCGAAGTGATCAATATCGAGCACCTGGCCCACCGGTCGGTTGATGGTTTACTGATCTCCATGTCAGCACAAACCACCGACTATAACCACATTAAAAAACTACATGAACAGGGACTGCCGATGGTGTTTTTCGACAGGATAATTGATGATATAAAAACCTATAAAGTAACCACCGATAATTTTAAATCGGCCTATGACGCTACGGATGTTTTAATAAAGAAGGGGTATAAAAAAATAGCTCACCTAACCAATGCACCCCAGCTATCCATCACTGTCGACCGACTTAATGGGTATAAGGCTGCCCTGGCGGCCCATCATATCGGTTTCGACAACAGCCTGGTGAGGTATTGCGGCAGCGCCGGGCGCGATTTGCCCGAAGTTGAACAGGCTGTAAATAGTTTACTATCACAAAGCCAGCAACCCGATGCCCTCCTGATTGCCAGCGACCGCTTAAGCACCGGGGCAATGCGTGCTTTGAAAACTTTTTGTTATACCGGGGATATGGCGATCGTGGGGTTTTCAAATTCGGAAGTAATCGACCTGTTGTCCCCCAAAATTTCTTACGTACGGCAAAAAGCTTTTGAAATGGGACAAATCGCCGCTGAAATGCTGATCAAACTTATAGAAAGCAAATACCCTATTTATGAATTTGAGACGCGTTTGCTTGATGCTGAATTGTTTTGGCAGGAAGATGAAAAATTGTTAAAATAATTAGTCAATCAAAACACGCTATCATATTGTTCTGCTATCACTTACCACGACTGACAAATACAAATTAATCTGAACCCGGATCAAAAGATCGACCAATTGTTTAAACAATCATCAGAAAAATCTTAAAATCCCCTTAATCCCGGTTCAGACACTATTTTAAAACAGCTTTTCGGCTGGAGGTGTCACGCCTTTTAACCGCAAGTAAACCGTGGTTTGCCCGCGATGATGGGTTTGATGTTCAAAGGCTTTACCAAACATATTGCCTTTTGAAACGGAATGCCCCATAAGCGTCACCATGTCCTGCAATTGTGCATCAGTAATCGCCTGTAGCGAGCTGATAACAAAATCATAGCTGTCCATCACGGCTTTGGTTACCGCCTCTTTTGTCGGGTCGATAGTTTTTTCAGCAGAATTTTGTCCCATTGGGCTGGGTTTGCCGTTTATTGTAGCGGCAAAAAAATAATTGACATCTGTGAGGTGCAGCATTTGCTGGGCAAATGACCGGATCTCAGGTGTTGGTTTAAAACCGTAACCATCGGCAGGCATGGCATCGAGATATTCTTTGGTGTAGGCTTTGGCACGCTGCCATTCGGCAACTTGTTGTTCGTGCGTGAACTGCGCATAAACGGAGCTGCTTGCAAAAGTTAATGCCAGCAGCGCAAATAAAAATGATAATCGTTTCATAATCGGATTTTTAGGTTAAGATATGATAAGTAAATATAACTGATAAAATCAGGCGGCGACTAATTGGTCCTCTTTTTTGGCTTTTTTCTCAGCGAAAAGCAATACGATCATCAAAACTAAGCCCACCGCAAAAAAGCAATCCAGCGCTAGTGCCGAATCGCGCATTTCTCCGGTTAACGACTCCACCAGTCCAAAGCAAAATAATCCTACCACTATTGAAAATTTTTCGGTCACATCATAAAAGCTAAAAAATGATGCTGTATCCGGGATATTTTGCGGCAGGTATTTTGAATAAGTGGACCGGGATATGGATTGTACTCCCCCCATCACGGCCCCAACCACAAAAGCTGCGACAAAAAATTGCGGCGTATTAGTAATAAAATATACCAACAGGCAAAGCACGGTCCAGATAGAAACCAAGCCGACCAATGTTTTTACGTTGCCAATCTTCGCCGATACTTTCGATGTGAGAAAGGCACCGATCACACCCACAACCTGTATGATAAGAATGATTTCAATTAAGGTATCATCCGGCATGTGCAATTCCTTTGAAGCAAAGTTGGCAGCAACCAGCATAATGGTTTGCACACCTACTGAATAAAAGAAGAATGAAGAGAGGAAGCGCTTAAGCAAAGGCATGCTCCACACCTTTTTAAAAACTTTTGCCAATTCTTTAAATCCACCGGTTAACACGTTATAATTATGCTTGCCCGCGTTAGGTTCGCCTTTAGGCAATAACCTGAATGGGATGATAGAAAACCCCATCCACCAAACAAACACCATCAGGAAGGATATGCGTTCGGGCAGCGCATCATCGTGTATGCCAAACCAAAGCGGTTTTTGTATCACCAACAGGCACATTAACTGCATCACCAAGCTGCCCACGTAACCGTATATAAAACCTTTGGCACTAACGCTATCCTGCTGATCTAAGGTCGCGATTTGCGGCAAATAGGAATTATAAAAAACAAAGCCACCGCAATAACCAACGCAGGCCAGTCCGTAAAATATCAAGGGAAGTTCAAGAGCAGGGATGCCGTGCTCCACGGGTTTAAACCAAAATAGCCCGGCACAGGCCAGGGCGCCCATCCAGGTAAAAAATTGGAGGTACCGTTTTTTATTACCACGATAATCGGCAATGGATGTTAATATAGGCAACAACAAAACGATTAATAAATAGGAAGAACCCAACACATAATTTTGTAATACGGTGTTCACAAATTTGTGCCCGAAGAAGGTAACGACATCGTGGTTGGGGTTGTGGAAGGTAGTATAATATACATAATACGCCGGGAATATAGTTGAGGTAATCACCATATTGTACGACTGATTTGCCCAATCGAACATGCACCACGCCCAAATGGTTTTTTTGTTGTTTTTTGCTTCCATACAGGCTCTAAAAGTATACAATTTTCAGAGTTTACAAAAATATTATGGAACGCTGTAAAATAAATAAGCCCCGAAGATCAGGGCTTATTTGGCTTACTATAATACGGTAAATTTATTTTTACAGGCGGTCTATCGCGTCTTGCTCTTTCAACGCCTGTATATTATTTTTGTCGCTGAAGGTGTCGGTTTGGTTGGCGAAATCTTCTAATATAGCGGCAATTGTATCCAGGTTATCTGCTACCCGCTGGTGCATATCCGGAAGGTCCTTTTCCAGTCTTTTGTCACCCAACTCTATATTGTCAACTTCTATTTTTGCGAGTTTTGTGATTATGGCCTGCTGGCTATTTTTCAAATCTTCCAGTTCATGGACAATTTTTTCCATTAGCCCAAACTTCTTTAACTTATCCATAGTTTTTACTTTTTAGTTATATGGGTACAACAGGGTTAATCAAAAATTGTTTAAATTAAAGCAATCATCCTAAAAATCCTTGAATCCGCTTAATCCCGGTTCAGACCATCTTAATTCTCTTCCAAAACCGATAATATGTTCCCCGCCGGATCTTTAAACCAGGCAATTTTTGGCCCACCCTGCCGGGAAATACCTTTTTCATCGGTTTCAATATGCCCGTGATATTGCTCGAAGGTGATACCTAGGGCTATCAACTCGTCCACAATTTTTTCCATATCCGGCACCGGGAAATTCAACACGGTAAACGTGGCCGGGGTATGGTTAGGCTTTGGATAAACAAATATCTTACCGCCGCCGGCAAGATTGATATTCAGGATGCCCATATTACCTTCGGAAATGTCAAGCCCAAGCGTTTCCCTGTAAAACTGTTTTGCTTTTTGCAGGTTATCTACCGAAAAACTGCTAACTGCTTTGGTGTCTTTGAACATATCTTTAGTTGATTTTGAGTTGATTAAGTTAGAATGGGTTGGATTGAGTTGAATAAGTTAAGAAATCAATAATCTCCTTACTTAATCAACTTAGTCTAATCTAATCAACCAACTACAACTACTTTGGTTTCAAAAAACAATTACTTCGGCATATATATCCGGTAGTTTCCGCTGGTGTGCAGGAGGCTCATGATATATAACAGGCCGTCGTAATAGCGCTCAACCAGTTCGTGCGGGATGGGTTCGTTCCAAAGGGCATCAACAAAATCGTTTGCCCGCGGTTGAGTAGCTGCCAGGCTGGCTACTGCGTTAGTCGCTATCAACCCATTGGCGTGCCTTGCTTCTACCAGGTCGCCGGTTAAGGTGTATTGGTCGCCATACGTGTCCATTCCCTTGGATGCAAAAAAAGCCTGTATCCGGTCGCTTAACTCCTGTTCTCCCGGATCTTTTTGCCACCACGACCAATCAACCGACCAGTTGCTTTGCGTGCGCCATGAGTCAAAAGAAAAATTAGCCGACTTTTTGCTCTTGCCAAACGAAAACGCTGTACCATCAAAGTTACAGTAATCGGGTGCGAGGCCTGTTTGCGGGTTAGTGGCTTTTTGAAAAAACGACCGGCTCGTATCAGCTGCCGCTGCCCAAAATGCCCGGTCATCCACCGGTCCCCAGCGTGCCCATAACTCATAAAATGCGGGTAGATGGTAAGATGGATCGGTAAAGTTTCCACGCTCAACGCCCGGAACAAAACGGATCATTTTTTTGTCTTCGTTAACCATTGTGGCTATCGTCCTCGGACCAAATTTGGTAGGGCCTGATTTTAATGGGTGGTGTCGCATGGTGGTTAATATTTTATCGGCCCAAGCATGATAATTATAGATACCCGTGCCATTGCCCCATCGTCCGGATGCAAAATATAATGACATCACAAAATACTCC
>CAZZUU010000130.1:0-9679 GCA_964657275.1 uncultured Mucilaginibacter sp.
AGTTGATGCACTTGATGCAGCCGATATTGATAATCAATTAGTTGTGTGAAAAAATGATGCAACCTGATGCAAATGATGCAAAAGCGGCAGGAATTTCCATCTTTTGGGTTCAGATAATCGTTCGCAACTAATTTTTCCGACTACGTCAAATCAAATGCCTGCGCCAGTAAAGTATAAGACTGAAGCCTCTCCTCAAAGTCCTCCGTTATGGTTACAGCAATAATCTCGTCAACATCATAGTCAACGGCAAGTTGGGTCAATTTGAGTTTTATCTGATCGGGATTGCCTGTTATTACCCGTTTACGGTTATGCAAAATGCGGCCGTGTTCAGCGTCACTGTACACTACATTTTTAATGTCGTCATAACCTACCGGCGTAAGGCCCGCACCTTTTTCAAACTGGTTAAAACGATAATCCATTAACGCCTGGTGGCGCCTTATCTTTTCTTCATCTTCCGAACAAAAAACAAATAGGGCAACACTTGCCTCCGGCGACTGTAAATCATCAGACGGTTTAAAACGTTCGCGGTACATTTGCACGGCCTGGGGGCCGCCGATTGGGTTAATAAAATGCGCGAAGGAAAGCCCCATACCAAAATGAGCCGCAAATAGCCCGCTTTCGCCGCTCGAGCTCAATAGCCACATGGCCGGCACGGTTTGTACCTGTGGTATGGCCCGTATCCGCTGCTGCACATTGCCTTCTTCAGCAGTATCATGAAAATAGTGCTGGAGGTCTTGTAGTTGTTCCACAAAATCCTGTTCTCTAAAATGATTCGACGGGTTTAATATCGAAGCTGTTATTCGGTCTGTTCCCGGTGCCCGGCCCATGCCCAGGTCTACCCTTCCCGGAAACAAGGCCTCCAGCATCCTGAAATTTTCAGCTACCTTTAAGGTACTGTGATTGGGCATCATAATCCCGCCCGACCCTATACGGATATTTTTTGTTTGGCCACCCAGGTAAGCTAATAACACTTCCGGCGTTGATCCCGCAAGGCTGCCGGTATTGTGATGTTCTGATACCCAAAAGCGGCAATAGCCTAACCTATCGGCGTGTTTTGCTAATGCTATGGTTTCCTTTACGGCCTGTTCAGCAGTAACGCCCTTACGAACCGGTGATTGATCGAGTACGCTTAAGCGGATTTTTTTTGTAGTCATAATAGATAAATACAAAAATAGCCGCAAAGTTGGCCGCAAACTTTATCGAAGTGATTTTATGGCTTTGTGGTTACAGTAGCAAGCCGGCCTAACGTGTTTTTAAAAAGAAGATTAACAAATGGGATGATTATTCAACGGGTTCGGCATTTTCAAGCGCCTGTTCATTTTCATCAGGGTGCCCGATGGCTTCGGGGTCGTTAACAGCCCTTCCCTGCAATATATCCAAGATCTCGTTATAGCAATCCATCTCAAAATCGGTACAGCAGCAGGTGAGCACCACATTATCATTCAAAATATGAGCAACAGGGAACCTATGGTGCACCGGGCATGATCTGTTTTCGACTTGAAGTTTAATCCGGGCGTAAAAATCCATAACAACAATAATTAATTAGCTGTTTTTATCGTCGGCGTATTAATTCCCGACAAGTCTGCTTTGTTATATATGTCCCTGAGCGCATGAACGCCCATCCGGCAACGGGTTTTAACCGTGCCTAACGGTATTGCAAGCTCATCGGCGACTTCGGTGTGCGTATATCCTTTAAAGTATATCAGGTCCACAATATCTTTTTGATTTTTGTTAAGATTTTCGGTCCAAAGCTGCATGCCCAGCGTATCGGTATTTAAAACAACGCTGTTTTTATCTTCCGCTTTTCCTATATGATCTTCAAGCGGGAAAGTATCCAGGTGCTGGTGGATTGTTTAGTGCGCAATGCATCTTTTGCAAGGTTACGGGATACGCAACTCATCCAGGTGAACAACCTCCCTTTGGATTCATCATATTTATCAAACGAGTTCCAAATCTTCATAAACGCTTCCTGAAAAATGTCTTCCGCCATTTCTTTATCTTTAACAATATTAAAGATGATCGCATACAATGTTTTACCATAGTTATCATACAGCGCAGTCGATCCTTCGCGGCTTTTGACTCTGATTGCGGCAATAAGTTTATCCTCGGGTAAAAGTATTTTTGATGTCATAGTAAATTGTAAGCAGAATAACTAACGAATAAATGTTGGCGGAAGGTGATATTTTTATTACCCGGATCGGCTTTGAGTGCGGTAACAGCCTCAAAATTAACCCAGGCTCATTAGTGTTATGTAATATTAACATAATCATTTGCTAAATGTTGAGTGCCAGCGCCTTTACTTGGTTAACTGCTTAAAACTTCAGGTTGTAAGAGGATTTATTTATAGGATAAAATTTAAATAAATGGTTAAATTTAGCCGTAAGTTTGATTCACCATGTACGATATCAATACGGTAGCAGCTAATATCCGGAATGCGCGATTATTCAGAAATTACTCGCAGGATTACCTGGCTTATAAACTTAAAATATCTCAAAACGCCTATAGTAAAATTGAACTGGGCTATACCAAGATAGGGTTGGAGCGGCTAATCCAGATTGCGGAAATATTAGAGGTTGATATGGTGCGGCTGATTGATACCAGAAGCATCAGCGATGATGTAGAAGCCGTTAAAAGTATAGCCATAGTGCCTAAGTTACTGGAAGTGGTTTGCCGTACAACCGGGATGGGATTTGCAGCCGTAGCCCGCGTTACAGAAGACAAGTGGGTGGTGTGCAGCGTGCGCGACGAGATTAATTTTGGATTGGAGCCCGGCGGCGAATTAAAGCTGGAAACCACCATTTGCAACGAGATACGGCAAAGCGGGAACAGCGTAGTTATTGACAATGTAAGCGAAAGCGAAGCTTTCAGCAACCACCATACACCGGCCATGTACGGCTTTCAAAGCTATATTTCGATGCCTATTATGCGGCAGGACGGTACCTTTTTCGGTACGCTTTGCGCCATTGACCCCACCCCGCATAAACTGAATAACGTAGAAACCATCGGCATGTTTAAGCTTTTTGCCGAACTGATCTCCTTTCATCTAAATAACGTAGGATTTAGTCGGACCAAGCCTGTTGGGGTGTTGAATAAGGTGGGGTAATTGGTTACTGTTGTTAAATATCGAATACTGAATATCGAATGTTGAATGATGAATGATGAATGATGAGGTGCTTCGGTGTTGGATGTTGATTTTTTTGCTTGCTACCCTCTAAAAACATTCGAATTATGCCATTCAATATATTGATTATTGGGCCGGTCAATTTCCCTTAAGGGAACGGTGACTAAATCTTTACCATGATATTGGTAATATTCTTTGCCATTTAAGAACTCTTCTTTTATCCTATTACTGACCTCGACTTTCAACTTTGTCGTTATGGTCAGGTAGCCGGAATCAAAAAGTTTATGGATATCTGAGCGCAAAAGTATTCCGTTTGAGATAGAATGAGGACCTAATTGTGCGTACGACTGTATGTGAGCACTTTCTAAAACAGGCAACGTTTTCTCGCCAGTAATGGAACACCTCCTTTGGTATGCGTCTGTAATTAAAACCCTGAAAGCGCCCTGGCCTATCCTTACTTTCGACAGCACAGAAGTGCGATATCCCCCGGCAGGCTCACGCAACATAAATTCGTTTTCTTCTGGCTGGTCATCAACAATTAAGTATTTTTCTAATAAGAGTTCAACCTGGTCCCAAATCCTGCTACCTATTTCGTCATCGGTTGTATAAGCTTTTCCCTGAACAATACTTTTTGACCAGTTTTCAGGCGTTTTTATCCAGTCCTTTTGCTCAAAGAATATCGGGTTTGTTAATACAATACAACCTATTTGCGGATTAAAGTCAGTTTTGTTGACCCGGTAGTTTAATATTTTTCGTTTAAATTCATCATAGCCGGCGCAACCGTTCCGGTTACCGAAAGTTTCCCATGCTACTGAGATTGGCAGAAAAGTATGACTAGAGAAAAACCCCACACCGCCAATTACATTGAGTGGATATTTGAGTTTAAAAAGAAAAGGCGCTCCGGGCTGTAGTAACTTAAAATTTGCATTACCTCCCGGCTGCCAAAAGTTCACATCTTCAGGATTTATGTTCCTTAAATAGTTAAACCAACTATTATCTGTAACGCCTAAATAAAACTTCATAGAGTGAAGTTAGTAATTATAAATTAATGCTTTAGATTATCATCTCTGCTATCCCCACCAAATAAACCCTAAACCAATCCGGCAGCATAGCAGCAGGAACTGCGAATGTTACTACACCGGAATTTAAGGTAGCTAAATGGTATGATGCATTTCGGAGGTGTCGATAATAGTTAAATGGTCAATAAACCGGAAGTTAAGGTTGAGTTTTTCCAGGTTTCCTGTAAAATTATCTTCAATGGTAAGACGGTCCACAAAATGGCCGCCTTTAGCAACCCTGCTTGTAACACGAACTTGCGAAAGGTCTGGATTACTTAGGCCCAAAAAGAGTAAATGAATATCGCAGCCGGCAGCCTTAAACCGTTTTGGCGTATCCCAGGTTGCGTCATTAGTGAAATGACCCTCGTACACAAAAGTTTCCCCATGGGCGAGGGCGTTTTCGGTAAGCCGCTCATGTGTCGATCACATGCTGAAAAGCCAGTTTCCGGGCTTCTTTTGGCGAAGGTGTGACAAGCGGAAATAGTTCGCGCTGCTTTTTTACAAATAACAGGTCGCCATCAAATATCGTATAGTTTTTACGGATATGTTCCGGTAAATACCGTGCACCGACGGTTGATTTACCCGCCCCGTTTGAACCAGTGATAATATAAAGCGAAGGCACGAGTAGGGGTTAAACCAGGTTAAATTGCCTGCGCAAAGCATCCGCTTCTTTAACAGAAAGCTTACGCAGCGTTGTAAACGACCGCTCATTGGGCGCAATAGTTACAAGATTAATGGTGCCGTCGGGGTACTCCAAATAACTTTGCTTCGCCGGCAAATCTGCTGAATTGATCATAAATGATTTTCCGGATGCAAGTTTCTCCTTTCTAAGATGCATTACAGCGGCGGTGCCAATGTTTTCTAAAACTTCTAAATCACTCATGGTTGCGACTTGTTTAAAAAGCTTTACTCAAATATAACGATAATTGGGTTGATTTAAAGCATTGCAGCAGTTTGCAGTTTTCTGTTGGCAGCTTATTTGGGTTTTCGTTTTATGAGATAAATCAAAAGAGCGATAACAATAAGGAATGCCGCGATTTCCCACCAGTTAATGACCAATCTAAAGGAAAAGCCTCCGCTAACTTGTAGTAATTTTGAAAAAGCTTTTTTCATCAGCGTAAGGTTTGTCCGAAGATACGGCTTTTGACTATTAATCAGGGCAATCCTAAAATCCTACAAATCCAGGTTCAGACGATGGTAGCATGGACCCGAAACCTGCCTTAAGGTGTGCCAGGTGTGCCAACTGTGCCAACTGTTCCTGGTGGCACAGTGACACAAACAAAATTTCATCCGCTTTCTAAATTCCAACATCGAACATCCGAAATCCGAAATCCAACTTCATTTCGCCAAATAAAACTTCTCCCAAAAGTCTTCTGATTTGTACAGGGCATCATGGCCCTCATCGCCTGAGGCGCTGCTGTTATGGTTGCCACCGCGACCGCCGCCGCCACGTCCCCCTCGACCACCGCCACTGCCACCGCCTCGTCCGCCACGGCCGCTGCCTCCTGATTCGCCGGAAGCATCGCCTGATTGTCCCGGCGCCTTTCGTTGCAATCCGTTTATTTTAAAGTTAAAGGCCCATTCGTTTTTAGTGATATCTGCATCATGAAAAAAGCTCAGGGGGATGGCAGCTTCACAAACCAGGTAGCCTTTTTCATCGTAATTTACGGCTGTTTGAAAACCGTAGGTATTGGAGGTAGTGATCATATCGCCCTCGATGTCCTTAAACCCTAAAACTTTTATTCCTCTTAAACTGGTAATGCGTTCGCGCATCAGCTCGTCACGATCTTCCTGGGTAACGTCGCCGCCATCATCTTGCTGAACAACGGGAGCTTGCAGGCTGCCCTGTACATTAACCGGGAAGGTAATGCTATAAGTGTCCTTTTTTTTGCCTTTTGGGTCGATGGTAACGGTAAGGCCTGCCCGTAATATCCGCCGCTGCTGCGAACGGTCGTTAATACGTACGGCCATGTAAAGTGTGTCCTTTGTATTGGCAATGGCATAGTTTATCTTTTCGTCAGCATTGTAATAATGCAGGCTATCGCCCCACTCGTTAATTTCGCCGTCGATTTTAACGTTGACCGGAGGGGCGGGTAACGTGCCGATGGCATTTTTTTGTTGAGCGATGCCGGTATTAATGGCGAAAAATTGAATAATAGCCATGAAGGCCAGGCAGGGGTAAGTTGTTTTCATTTGCTGATGGGGTTATTTCAGTAAGTACATGGAAGGTGAAAGGCGATAAACCATTGTTAAAACACAATAGTACCCGTTTTATTATTGTTTTTGAGTAATTTTGTAATTACAATTTATATATGCCAACTGAAGTACAGGAAGAAACCTTTACCCTCGAAGAATTACTGGTCGGACTAAAGGAGATGCGTCGCCTGATTTTGTGGAACGACGATTTCAACACATTTGACCATGTGATTTTTTGCATGATGAAATACCTGGATTATTCAGAATCGCAAGCCGAGAAAATAGCCTGGAAGGTACACAACGAAGGTAAGTGCCCCGTACTGGAAGGCTCATTCACCGAAATGGAAGTGTACCGCAAAATTCTTCAGCAGGAAGGTTTGACAGTGAGTGTGGAATAGGGAGTAAGTTTAAAGTATTAAGTCGAAAGTCCTAAGTCGCCGTATAAATAGGACTTAAGACTTTCGACTTCGGGCTTAAGACTACCTCACAATATAATTCCACCCATGTGTATCAGGTTTAACCCCGTATTTTATGGCATTTAGCTCTGCTAAAACCTTTTGGGAAAATTCACGGGTTTTGGGATCGCTGAGGAAATATTCTTCTCCCTCATGGAATATAGAACCAACAGGCGCTATGGTAGCGGCTGTTCCGGCGCCGAAAGCATCCTGTAGTTTGCCATTTTTTGCACCTTCTATAATCTCGGCCACCGAAACGCGGCGTTCTTCAACCGGTACGCCCCACTCGTGCGCCAGCTTGATAACCGTATCGCGGGTAACGCCATCTAAAATAGTATCGCGGGTTGACGGGGTCAGCAATTTGCCGTCCAGTACAAACATCACGTTTGCGGCGCCCATTTCTTCTACATATTTATGCTCTTTTGCATCTGTCCAGATTAACTGATCAAAGCCTTCTTCGGTAGCTTTACGTGCCGGAAGCATGCTGCCACCGTAATTACCTGATGATTTTGCATAACCCATACCGCCTTCGGCAGCGCGGGTGTAATGGGTTTCAACTTTAACCCGCAGTGTTTTTGAGAAATAGGGGCCTACAGGGCCTACCAATACCATGTATTTATAAGTTGTTGACGGCGCTACACCGAGGAAAGGGTCGGTAGCAAACATAAACGGCCTTATATATAAGGAGTGGTTAGCTTGTGATGGTACCCAGGCGCGGTCGATGTCAACAACGGCGGCGATGCTTTGGATAAATATTTCTTCGGGCAGGGCAGGCATGCATAAACGCTCTGCTGATTTATTAAAACGGATAGCATTTTTATCAGGACGGAAAACGGTGATCTGCCCATCGGCGTGACGGTAAGCTTTTAACCCTTCAAAAAAAGACTGTCCGTAATGTAAAGCAGAAATAGCCGGACTCAAGCCAATTTCGCCGTAAGGAACGACCTTGAAATTTTTCCATTCACCATCGGCATAGTCGGCCACAAACATGTGGTCAGAAAATGTTTTTCCAAATGGTAAGTTGTCAAAATCCGTTTCGTTTAAACGGGAGTGGTTGGTTTTTGTGATCTTGATGTCCAGCGTCTCAGTCATGGCCTTAAGTATTTAATTCCGAAAATGGCAAGTTAGGGAATTTGCGCCAAAATTCATAGCTGAAATTTTAAATACAGGCAATTACTTAATGATGGCCTCATATCCGGCTTTATCTATCGGCCTCTCTTTAGAAGGATAGAACCAGGTAGAATCTGGCTCGTCCGGAAAAAACGATACATCTGCAAAAGTGTAAACCATGTATATTTTCGCAAAAACAATTTAAGTAACTGATTATCAATTATATATATCGATGTAAACCATAAATTATGTAAACCATGTAAACCATGTTAATTCTTTTGACCTGTATGTTGAAAGGCGCAGCCGCTATTTGTTGCCTTACAGTCCCAGATCCTTCATAATGGAATCAATTTTTACATCAAGCTGCTGATCTGTTTCCAGGTAAGCCGCCTTGCTGGCCAGTTTGCCATTCACACTGCAATAAAATTTGATCTTAGGCTCGGTACCGGATGGGCGGGCAGAAATAATGCTTCCATCAGCAGTGATAAATTGCAGCACATCTGATTTTGGCAATTCGATCGGCTTGCTCGTGTTGGAATTCAGGTCAGTTTCAATACCCCGCTCGTAATCTTTCAGCGTGATAACTTTTGAGCCGCCCAAAGTAGCAGGAGGGTTTGTCCTGAATTTTTCCATCATGGCCTTAATATCCTCAGCACCGGTTTTGCCTTTCATCGTAATGGAGATCAGCTTTTCTTTATAAAAGCCGTATTGCAGGTAAGTATCAATCAAGGCATCAAACAAGCTGCTGCCTTTGTCTTTGTAGTAGGCAGTCATCTCGGCAATAAAAGCACTCGAAATAATAGCATCTTTATCACGCACCAACTCGCCTACCAGGTAGCCGTAACTTTCTTCGCCGCCGCCGATAAAGGTTTCCTTGCCCTGTAGTTTGGTCATTAATTCGCCGATATATTTAAATCCTGTAAGGGTGTTAAAGAATTTAACGTTTTTAGCTTTCGCGATCGCTTCTATCAGGTTGGAGGTAACGATGGTTTTAACGATGTATTCCTTGCCGGTAAGTTTGCCTTTTTCTTCCCAGGCCGTTAACAGGTAGTTAATTAACATACTGCCTGTTTGATTGCCGTTTAGCAGGATAAACTCATTTTGATCGTTTTTTACCGCTATCCCAACACGGTCGGCATCAGGGTCGGTTGCCAGCACCAGGTCGGCATCGGTTTCTTTGGCCTTTTTTAATGCGAGGGTAAGCGCTTCTTTTTCTTCCGGGTTCGGATAGATAACCGTTGGGAAATTACCGTCAGGTGTTATCTGTTCGTCAACTAATATTACGTTTTCAAAACCAAAACGTTTCAATGCTTGCGGCACCAAAGTTATCCCTGTACCATGGATAGGCGAGTAAACAATCTTAAGGTCCTTTTGACGCTTTATAGCTTCCGGCGAAACCGATAGTTTAGTGATCCCATCCAAATACAGGGCATCAATTTCTTCACCTATTTCTTCGATATTTTCATCAACACGGTTAAACTTTACTTCATCAATGCTTTTGATGGCGGCCACTTCATCCATGGGAGCGATGGTGCCGGTGACGTTGCTCGACCCCTGGGCGCTGCTGCAGCCGGGCTTCTGGCTGTCGTTCGCGGCGGTCGGGCTGTTGATGGTGTCGGAGCCGGCGCGTGCGGTCGCGCCCGCGCGTGACGCGGCCGCTGCCCAGCGCGCGGACGGTGGCGCTGCGACGGATCCCTCGACCGACGAGCGCCCGACGTCGGGCTCGTGGCGCACGGGAT
>CAZZUU010000131.1:0-9678 GCA_964657275.1 uncultured Mucilaginibacter sp.
TATGCCGCCATGTTCCTGCTGGTAACGGTAGCCTAAAGTTGCCGTACCGATAAAGCCGGTTACATCATCAAATTGATAGGTAACACCGTTTGAGCTTCCTTTTGAATTTAAGAAAGTTAAACCGGCACCCATTTCAAAAAAGCTGTTATGGCCACCAACAAGGTAATTTATCTGGAATGGGATAGTAAATACAGAGTTTGCACCGGTATTATAATATCCTATACCTATGCGGTATCCCCATTTATTTTGAACATTACCAAAACGGGTGTCGTAGTTTGCGCTAATGGCAAGGCCTGGCCCACCCAATTCCAAAAATACTGTACGGGGTTTTTTCCCGGTAAGAATAGTTGAATCTCTTTTAACTGTATCTTCTTCCAAATTTTGAGCTTTTGAATAAAAGTACGAGGTGGTAAGTAATAATAAAAAGACAGATTTTAGTATAAACGGTTTCATCATTTTTTAGATTTTGAGTTGTTAATCAATACCATAATAAATTAAGTATTATGATAGTGCGTAATACGCTGATTAAACTCAAAAAGTTTCAACTTATACTGAAAAGATAGATATATAAGCGTACGGCAAACTATTTGCCGTATGCCGAAACTTGTTTTTCAGAAAGAAAAGGTTGTTTTGAAAGATTAACTATTCGTTATAAGTTACTGATAATCAAAACTGAGGTTCAATAACGGGTTTTGTGTCTTCCTTAACGGTGAGGTCAATAGGGTTTTTCACTTTTTCATCTAAGATAGCGAGGCCTATCACATCGCGCATATCTGTTACGTAGTGAAATGAGAGACCTTTGATATAATCTTCCCTGATTTCTAAAATATCCTTTTGGTTTGATTTGGATAGGATGATGTCTTTAATGTTGGCGCGTCTTGCGGCCAGTATTTTTTCTTTGATGCCGCCGACAGGTAATACCCTTCCCCGCAGGGTAATTTCACCGGTCATGGCCAGGTGTGGTTTAATTTTGCGCTGTGTAAAGGCCGAAGTTAAAGCAGTAAGCATGGTTATTCCCGCTGAAGGGCCATCTTTTGGGGTAGCGCCTGCCGGAACGTGCACATGAATGTCCCATTGGTCAAATAGCCGGGGATCGATATCAAAATAAGAAGAATGCGCACGCAGGTAAGCCAAAGCGATAGTTACAGATTCTTTCATCACATCACCCAGGCTGCCGGTAAGCGTTAAGCGCCCTTTGCCGGGACTTAAACTCGCTTCAATAAAAAGGATATCGCCACCTACTGAGGTCCAAGCCAGGCCGGTTACTACACCCGCTACATCGTTGCCTTCGTACAGGTCTTTGTCAAAGATGGGTGCGCCTAGTATTTTTTCTACTTCTTTTTTATTTACTATTGGGTTGTAAGGGTCTTCCATAGCGATGTTTTTTGCCACACCCCGTACTACTGACCCGATTTTTTTCTCTAGCGACCGCACGCCAGATTCCCGCGTATAATCAACCACCAGTTTTTCAATTACATCCGCTTTGATAACAACGTCTTTCGCTTTTAAACCATGTGCTTCGCGTTGCTTGGGGATAAGGTGTTGTTTGGCGATCTCAATTTTTTCTTCAATGGTATAGCCGTTCACCTCGATGATCTCCATCCTGTCGAGCAAAGCAGGTTGAATGCTGCTTAACGAGTTTGCCGTGGCGATAAACATAACGTTTGACAGATCGAAATCCATCTCCACATAATGGTCATAAAAAGTACTGTTTTGTTCAGGATCGAGTACTTCCAGCAAAGCTGACGAAGGGTCGCCCCTGAAATCATTGCCAACTTTATCAATCTCGTCTAATATAAAAACCGGGTTGGCGGCGCTTGCTTTTTTGATTGACTGGATAATACGGCCCGGCATTGCACCGATATAGGTTTTTCGGTGTCCCCTTATTTCTGCCTCATCACGTATCCCACCCAGGGCCATCCGTACATATTTACGGCCAAGCGCCTTCGCGATAGATTTTCCTAAGGATGTTTTACCAACCCCCGGCGGCCCTACAAGGCAAAGGATAGGGGCTTTCATGTCGTGCTTTAATTTAAGCACGGCTAAATATTCTATTATCCGCTGTTTTACTTTATCAAGGCCAAAATGGTCTTTATCTAAAACCTTCTGGGCCCGTTTAAGGTCAAAATTATCCTTGGTAAACTCGTTCCACGGCAAATCCACTAATAACTCCAGGTAGTTGATCTGTACTGAGTAGTCAGCAGCCGCGGGATTAGTGCGGGCTAATTTTTCCAGCTCTTTATTAAAATGATCTTTAACGTCTTTTGCCCATTTCTTTTTTGAACCGCGCAATTTTAAACTCTCAATCTCCAGATCGGGGGTATTACCGCCAAGTTCTTCCTGTATCGTTTTTAGTTGCTGGTTCAGGAAATAATCACGTTGCTGCTTATCGAGGTCTACACGTACTTTGCTTTGTATCTGGTTCTTTAATTCCAGCATTTGTAAATCTAAAGTAAGATGCTCCAGCACCAGGTTGGCGCGGTTGCGCAGGTTAGCCTCCTCCAATAAATTTTGTTTGGCAAGCATGTCCGCATTCATGTTCGATGAAATGAAATTTATCAGGAACGATGTGCTTTCTATGTTTCGTATAGCAATACCCGCTTCACTTGGAATATTTGGAGAAAGTTGTATAATATTCATCGCCATATCTTTTATGGACGATACCATTGCTTTAAATTCCTTGTCTTCCTTTGGTTTTATTTCTTTAAAAGCCTCGATCGTTGCCTTTATATAAGGGACGCTTTGTACTTCTTCTTTTAAAATAAAGCGCTTTTTGCCTTGCAATATTACGGTAGTATTGCCATCCGGCATTTGCAGCATTTTTACAATCAGCGCTATTGTGCCTATTTTATTAAGCTGGGAAAATGTAGGGTCTTCAATACCCACATCCTGCTGAGAAACCACCCCGATCATGCGGCTGCCGCGGTTTGCATCGCGAATGAGTTTGATCGATTTATCGCGGCCCACCGTAATTGGAATAACCACGCCCGGAAATAATACAGTATTGCGTAACGGCAGTATAGCTAAAACATCAGGCACCTGCTCGTTATTCATTTCTTCCTCGTCTTCGGATGACATCAATGGAAAAAATTCAGAATCCTCGTTTATTACTGGTAAAGCACTTTTAAAATCAAATGGATCGAAACTCATCAAATACCCTTTATATGTTGTAAAACGTCATATTGTCAGCCCTGTGGATATATAGGTGGCAATAAATACGGGTTAATCGTTGATTAGCCCTATTGGCCCTTATGGGTCAAGACATGTGCCAAGATAAACTAATATTGGTTAACAATTGCTTTTGACCTATAACGAATTGATTATATGTTGGTTATAAATGGCAATTATTTTAATTAAATGTTTAAATATTTGTTGGTAAATATGAAAAAAAGTCATATCATCGCAGGCTTTTATTTTTGATTTGAAAATTAATTGCTTTAAAAGTGTGCAACTGGCATAATAATTTCTAACAATATCAGTTAATTATATACTATTTTGTTACATAATCCCTAATGCGGTTATCGGTTATTATTTCTTTTTTGATTGTTTCCTCGCTTGAAAATGCATCGGCACAAAATGCTTATGTTAAATTGGGGCAGCAGGCGCTAATGGACGGCGACTTTAAAGTTGCGGTATCACAGCTCGAAAAAGCATGTTTGATAGATTCAACCAATGCCAACGCATTGTGGATGCTGGGATATTCCTACTATCACAGCGAGAATTATAAAAAATCGGTAATTGCCTACACCAAAGAAATTTCTGTAAACCCTACCGATGCCAGTGCCTATTATTACAGGGCAAGGGCAAAAAGTTATTTGGGCAAAGACAGCCAGCTTCCGGCTGCTGAAAGGGAAAAATACCTGTTAGGTGCAATATTCGATCTCACAAAAGCGATAGCTATAAACCCGAACGATATCGGCAGTAAATATTACCAGACCCGTGGTATAGCTTATCGCGAATATGGCGTATTTAAGTTGCAGGCCAGTGGTCACTATTATGATAAAACGCGGGGAATTAGCTCGTTAAGAGCATCGATCAGCGATTTTGAGAAGGTGCTGGCCGATAGCCCATCACGCTCTGATATATCGTCATTAATCGATATTTCTCGGCAAAAACTTGATGATGCCCTGGCGCATAAATAGGCATTACCTGGTTATTCTTCCCTCTATCTTGTAATTATTCGTCCCCATAAATCTTATTCGCTGGTATTTTTCAATCAGGTATAGTGAGTCGGGGAAATAACTTAATTTTTCGGTACTGAGGTATAATTTATTTTTAGTCCGGTTAATGATCATTATCCATTCTACCTTTTGATTTTCTTTTTTTATTAGTATTTCGCGGGTTGTGAGCGTACTGTCGAGCGTTTTATAGATTAAAAAATTGCCGTCGCTTACTATGCTGTAACTATCTTTCCAGGCCGGGCGGTTAATATCCGCTTCTTTAAAAACGCTTAGTTCGGTATCCCAATCATCAATATGCACTTTTTTGCTTTCGGCAATACCGTTATGGCTTACCGATTTTAAAACGGGCTTATTTTGTTTTGTCAGTTTTTTTGCCTCCTTATCAATAAAACCCTTCAGGTCAAAATATTTTAAAGATGCCCCGGCTTCCTTTGTCTCCGGTTTGCACGATGGTAAAAGACCTGTGAGAGCGATGCCGCCGAGCACAATTGTAAAAATCACACATCTCGATTTACACCAATACATTACCCGTCATTTTTTCAGGAATTTTAACGCCGAGGATACTTAGTACCGTCGGTGCGATATCGCCAAGCTTGCCGTCTTTTACTGAGGTGACGTCCTTATCGATAATAATACAAGGCACCAGGTTAGTAGTGTGCGCTGTATTTGGCGACCCATCATCATTGATCATATAATCGGCATTCCCGTGGTCGGCTATTATTATAAAAGAATAACCATGTGCTATACCCGTTTCTACAACAGCTTTTGTGCAGGCATCGGCAGTTTCAGCAGCCCTAACTACGGCACTGAATACACCGGTATGGCCAACCATATCAGTATTAGCAAAGTTAAGTACTATAAAATCGGCCCATCCGCTTTCGAGCTCCGGGATAATTGCCTTAGTTATTCCTTCAGCGCTCATTTCCGGCTGCAGATCATAAGTGGCCACTTTGGGCGATGGCACTAATAATCTTTTCTCGTTAATAAACTCTTTTTCCCGGCCGCCGGAAAAGAAGAAGGTTACGTGCGGGTATTTTTCCGTTTCGGCAATACGGATCTGGTTTTTGCCGGCATCTTCTAAAACCTCGCCCAGTGTTTCAGTCAGATCATCTTTGCCGAATATTACTTTTACATTTTTAAATGTTTCATCGTACGGCACCATAGTTATATAATGGAGATCGAGCGGGTGCATATTATATTCGGGAATAGCCCTTTGCGTTAATGCGATCGTAATTTCGCGGCCACGGTCTGTCCGGAAGTTGAAACAAATAACTACGTCGCCATTTTTGATGACTGCAACAGGCTTGCCGTTGGCATCGACCTTTACAATGGGTTGGACAAACTCGTCAGTAACATCCTGTAAATACGATTGTTTAATGGATTGAATAATATCATGCGTGGTATTCCCGGTACCGTTTACCATAAGGTCGTAAGCCAATTTAACACGCTCCCAACGGTTGTCACGGTCCATAGCATAATACCGGCCAATGGCCGATGCCAGTTTTACATTTGAATTTTTAATATGGTCTTCAATATCGGTAATAAAACCTAACCCCGATTTGGGATCGGTATCGCGGCCATCTAAAAATGCATGGATAAATACGTTGTTGAGATCAAAGGATGCTGTTGCATCGCATAACCCCTTTAGGTGCTGTATGTGTGAATGTACGCCGCCATCGGATACTAAACCTATAAAGTGTACGCTTTTATTATTTTGTTTAGCGTATTCAAAGGCTTCTTTCAATACCGGGTTGGTCGGGAATTCGTTATCTGCTACTGCCTTATGGATACGGCCAAGTTCCTGGTAAACTACCCGGCCGGCGCCGAGGTTCATGTGCCCAACTTCCGAATTACCCATTTGTCCGGCAGGCAGGCCAACAGCCGTACCTGATGCTTCCAGTTTAGAATGAGGATATTTTTCAATCAACGAATCAAAAAATGGTGTGTGAGCCGCGACTATAGCGTTCGACTGATCATTACGGCCGTAACCCCAGCCGTCAAGAATAATTAATGCAACTTTTTTTTTATTTTCCACAATGCAAATATAAAGGCCACGTTGTAATATGATAATTTTATTTGATATTGGTTAAGGCCACAATCAAACCGTCCCCGCGAAAGCAATAAAAACAGTTCTTTTAACATAATCTAAACCAATACATTCCACAAACGTTAAACTGGTTATCATGAAGCTGCGTTATTTATCCGTATTTATAATCTTATACCTGTTTCCTGCATTATCATTTGCAGACCCGGTTGATGGTGTGGCCGCGCTGATACGTAAGGGGAATATCCACGAACTCTCAAAATTATTTGCACCAAACGTTGAGGTGCTTATGATGGCTGATGATAATGTTTATTCGAAAGAGCAGGCCGAGGTTATGCTGGATAAATTTTTCAGTCAAAATAAACCGGTTTCGGTAAGCCTGCTTCATAAAGTAAACTCCAGCCGAACTTATCAGTTCGCGGTGCTGATAGTAACCACGGCGAGGGGAAATTTCAGGGTAACTTACACCTTGAAAGGTACACAGAATAATTTGATGCTGATAGAAATGCGTATAGAACCGGAGCGGGTTAAATAGCAACCATGTTTCCTACTATCGTGCTAAAAAAATCAACAAGGTCTTTAGTCACTTTATTGATATCATATTGCTGCTCAATTAATTTGCGGGCATTAAGGCCTACATTTTTGCAATATTCTTCATCGGCAATACAAAGTTTTATGGCTTCATAAAATTCATCGCTGTCATTAGCGATCAGGATATTTACCCCGTTTTCAAAATTAATGCCTTCGGCGCCCCGCGATGTTGAGATGATGCATTTTTGCATAGCCATACCTTCCACAATTTTTACACGCATACCACCGCCTGATAGTAACGGCACTATCATTATGGATTTACTGTTTAAAAACTCCATCGCATCATCAACCTCGCCTTGTATAAATATTTTGCCCAGCACCTCATAATCATCAAACCGTTCGGGAATGTCGTTTCCGGCCACGTAAAAGCGTACACGCAAATCTCCCTCAGTAAGGTCTTTATGAAAGTTTTCAAGGAACCACTCAATACCTTCGCGATTGGGCAGCCAATCCAGCGAACCCAGGAAAAACAGGCTGGGAAATTCGGTTTTGCTGTAATCGGGTTTGTAATTATCCAGGTTTAAACCCACCGGCAATACTTCAATAGGTATTTTTGTGCCATACTCCAGCAAAGTGGCTTTATCCTGCATCGTAAATACCGCAATGCCATCGAAATCATTAAGCTGCTGCAGTTCGTAATTTTTTATCCGTTTGGCATGCATTTTAAGGTACGACTTTTTAAACGGGTCGCTTTTTTGCTGCGACAGTCTTTCCCATATCTGGTTTTCGATATTATGTGCCCTGTAAATAAGTTTTGCTTTGGAAAACCGCCGCACCGCAGATAAGTAAAGGGAAACCATCAGGCCTTCAAACTGTATGATATCATAGGCTGTTTTGCGCACCTCGCCAATAAGCAATCGCTCAAATTCAGCAGAATAATATTTATCGATGTTAAAGGACGTTTTGCTGAATAAGTTAATGGCAACATCAATTACCGATACGTTTAAGTCAATATTAAAAACACGGTAATTTATTTTAGAGAGCAACTCTTTATCGTTATCATCGGTAGTGTGGTGATGGTTTTTTTTGGAGTTAAGCGCAACCAAGGATACCTCATGCCCCATGTTAACCAGGCTCCTGATAGTGTTGCATACCACTATCGGGT
The DNA here is from genome assembly GCA_964657275.1 of uncultured Mucilaginibacter sp. Lineage (GTDB taxonomy): Bacteria > Bacteroidota > Bacteroidia > Sphingobacteriales > Sphingobacteriaceae > Mucilaginibacter. Next base: position 7,922 of record CAZZUU010000131.1, read on the forward strand.
ATCCGCCATTTTGCGGAAATGGAACACGATGAGTTAAAATAAGTATCTTCAAGGCAATTGGTTTTCACAAAAATAATAATTTGAGGCAAATGACTATTAAAGCTAACAGGAGTTTTACCCGTTAATTTAAATAATTGCATTAAAAACAGAAAGTGCTCTGGCGGATGCTCAAAAGAAAAGCCGGCAAGCTTAAAATAGCGCCATTTGCGGATCAGTAACTCTGAAGGTACGGCGATGATAACGGGTGTATCCTATTTTTAAGATGGTTTCCCTATGCTTTATGGTTGGATAGCCCTTGTTGCTGTGCCAGTCGTACTCCGGGTGCTCAAGGGCAATTTGCTTCATATAATCATCACGGTAGGTTTTTGCAAGGATGGAAGCAGCAGCTATACTGAAGTATTTTGCGTCGCCCTCAACTATACATTTGTGCGGCGTATCTTGATATTTATTGAAACGATTCCCGTCAATAATCAAAAACTGCGGCGTATGGATTAATTTTTCAATGGCCCGGTGCATGGCCAGGAAGGAAGCATTAAGTATGTTGATGGTATCGATCTCGTCGTTATCAACCGAGGCTACTGCATGTGCTATCGCGTTCTGTTCAATTTCAATTCTTAATTTATACCTTACTTCTTCAGTTAATTGCTTGGAATCATTTAACAGCTCATGTTCAAAATCGTCGGGCAAAATTACCGCAGCGGCAAATACCGGCCCAGCAAGGCATCCCCGCCCGGCCTCATCACAGCCTGCTTCAATCAATTCATATTGGTACCTGGATAGGAGCATTCGGTTATTGTAAGGGTGGAATGTTCTAACGTTGTAAAGTTTTAATGTTAGAACGTTGTAATATTGAGTTTCTTTTTAAATTAAGAAGTTTTTAAAGATAGCAGGACAGTTCAATCTTTAATGACTTTCTTCTTTTTATCGGCCTCAAAGTTTTTGAGATATAATTAAAATATTCTCAAAGTAAGCAGGGTAACGTCATCAATAGGTTTTCCCTTAATTACTAAATTGATATGATCCATCAGCAATTGGTTAAAATCCTCCGGTGAACGGTGGCCATGCGTTTTTACAAAATCGACCAGGTTTTCTTCCTCCCACGCTTTGGCGCTCTGGTGTTCGTGATCCATCAGCCCATCAGTATAATTAACGATCAGGCTGCCCGGATCAATATCTACCTCACCCTGGTTAAGAAAAGGAAGCTCGTCAAAAACACCTATCATTGTGGTGCCTAGTTTTAATCTTACGGCCTCTCCTTTTGAGAATACGATAGTTGCATTATGGCCTGCGTTGATATAATTCAGTTTCCGGGTTTTTTCATTGTATTTGGCAATAAAAAGGGTAATAAATCTTTCTCCTTTGGTATTGTTGATTACAATTTTGTTTAAGCGCTCCACTACGTTGGTCAGGTCTTCTTCCACTGCCGACCACGCATGCAAACTGGCCTGAAAATTTGCCATCAGCAATGCTGCTGATATTCCCTTTCCCGATACATCGGCGATACACCATAAGAATTCATGATCGTTTAGCCGGATAAAATCAAAATAATCACCGCCGATATTTTGATGCGGGATATAACGCGCACCCACTTCAACACTTTTATCCTTATAAACCTTTAATGGTATCAGCATGTTCTGTACCTCAACAGCCAATTCCATCTCACGTTGAAAACGTTCGGATTGAAGCCTTTCCCTGAACAATTTTTTATTCTCCAATGCTACCACAATAACGTTTACAACGGTTTGAATAAAGTTTAG
>CAZZUU010000132.1:0-9639 GCA_964657275.1 uncultured Mucilaginibacter sp.
AGCACCTGCAGCACCTTTACCTTTACAAGCAGCGAAAGAAACCGCTACAACAAGCGCTAAAGCGCCTAATTTGAATGTGTTTTTCATGTTAATTTCTTTTAAGTGATTAAATAGTTTTGCTTTTAATACAATAAACAACAAAAGGTAACCCGTAAATTTTAAATAAAAGTTACGAATCACCTTTTTAAAGAAAAAAACTAAAAAAAATTAACAGAAAAAATTTAAATTATTTCTTCTTAGCAGTGTCAGCAGCAGCTTTTTTAGAAGTATCAGCTTTCTTAGCTGTATCAACTTTAACTGTTGTGTCTTTCTTTACAGTTGAATCAACTTTAACAACTGAATCAGTTTTAACTGAATCTGTACCAGATCCACCTTTACCTTTACAAGCAGCAAAAGAAACGGCAATTACTAAGGCTAAAGCGCCTAATTTGAATGAATTTTTCATTTTTAATCGTTTAGAATGTGAATATTTTGCTTGTTAATACAGCAAAATAAAAAAGGTAACCCATTAAAAATAAAAAAAAGATATAAAATCTATAGGAACGGTAGATTTTATTAAAAGTCACGCCGACGCGGATCGACACCTCATTGGATATTAAGGCTGTGGAAGTCGCATGGATTGCATGTTGGAGACCTGCTGGTTCTTTACCGTCCTGAGAGGTCCTGATCCGCCGGTAGGCGGACAGGATGACTTATTGTTTTTTATTCCGTCTTTTTAATAACCGTTTTTTTAACCGTGCTTTTTTTTACAATCTTGGTTACCGTATCAGTATTTGCTTTAGAGGTGTCGGTAGCCGGTTTGGTGGTATCAACTTTTACGGCAGTGTCTGTTGTTGTTTTTATGGATGTTGACGAATCGATTTTGGCCGAATCTGTGTTGCTGCCGTATTTATTGCCCTTGCAGGCCAGCAGGGATAATGAAATGGCAAAAGCCACAACAGAAAGTTTAAATGCGTTTTTCATGATGATGATTTAAAATGTTGATAGTTAACAAATTTTGAGGCAAAGTGTTTGTAACCCCAATCGCTAATGCCTAACCCCCAACCGCTAATCTCCAATCTCTGGCCGTTAATCGCTAACCCCAAAATATATTTCGGGTTTTATTTTTTTTTATGGACAATGGGTTACAATTTCGCATAAATTGTATTAAGTACCGAGTAAATAGTGAATAAAGACGTAAACGATGGAATTCCTACGGATAACGAAGTTATTTTGGGTATCCTTAACAATTCGGAAAGTGTTTTAAAGCGGCTGTATATCGCCTATTTTCCGATGATATTACAACTGATCATAAACAATAACGGCAACGAGGATGATGCTAAAGACATTTACCAGGAAGCCATCATTGTTTTATATAATAAGGTTAAAACCGGTGATTTTGAGTTAAGCAGCAAGCTTAAAACCTATATTTATTCGGTTTGCAGGCGACTTTGGCTTAAAAGGCTCACGCAAATGAACCGGTACGGGGGCGATATTAGAGACTTTCAGGATTATTTGTCAGTTGATGACGAAACTGAAAAGAATAATGAGCGCGACATCCAGTTTAACAAAATGGGCAATGCACTACAATTATTGGGTGAACCTTGTAAGACCATTATAGAGGATTTTTACATCAACAACAGATCGATGCAGGAGATCTGCGAAGATTTTGGCTACACCAATGCGGATAATGCCAAAACCCAGAAATATAAATGCCTGCAAAGGCTGAAGAAATTGTTTTTTCAGCAGAAATAGAGAGGAGTAAAGCCATGATTGACAATCAACTTACAGAAGTAATTGAACGTTACCTGAATAACGAAATGGGCAAGGACGAACGTGCCAGTTTCGAAAAACTGCGCAATGAAAATGCCGACGTTAACAAGCAGGTAATTGAGCACAAGCATTTCACCAACCTGATAAAACAATACGGTGAGCGTTTGGAGCTGGAACAGCGCCTGAATGCCATCCATAGCGAAATAGATGTGCATACGCTGAAAGAAGAGCTGATGATACATCCATCGTGGGTAGTACAATTATGGCGCAATCACCATTCAAAAATATCGGTAGCTGCCTCCATTGCTATTTTTGCGGTGCTTTGCACTATGTTTTTTACCGGTTATTTAGCTAACCGGCAAGGTAATTACGACCAATTGAAACGTGAGGTAGATAAGATGCAGCAAAAAACCGACAAGATAAATGATAAGATAACCAGGCTTAACGCCCCAAGGAAAACAACTGAAAACCCAGGAAAATTCAGGGGGACAGGTTTTGCGATCTCGTCAAATGGCTATATCGTTACCGATTATCATGTGGTTAACAACGCCGATTCAGTTTACGTGCAAAGCGCCGATGGTAAATCATACCGTACCAAGGTTATTTACACCGAACCGCAAACGGATATTGCTGTTTTGCAGATAAACGATGCTACATTTAAAAATCTTGGGGCCATACCTTATGCATTTAAGAAGGCTGAAACTGATATTGGCGAAAATGTATTTACCATAGGCTACCCACGGGATGCGATGGTTTTAGGCCCGGGTTTTTTAACGGCCAGCAGCGGCTACCAGGGGGATACTTCCGCATACCAGGTTTCTATCCCGGTTGATTTTGGAAACAGCGGTGGTCCCTTACTTGATAGCCATGGCAACGTAATTGGTATCATTAACGCAAGGCAAACACACGTAGAAGGTGCAGCGTTTGCTGTTAAATCAAACTACCTGATAAAAGCGATACAGGACATTCCGGATTCTTTAAGAGGGAATTTAACCATCAACTCCAAAAATGTACTGTCTGGCTTAAGCCGTGTGCAGCAGATCAAAAAGTTGCAGCCGTATGTTTTTATGGTGAAGGTTTACAACCAGTAAATTTAATGGGTTTCCTTATTTTTATATTTAGTATTAATCAGGTGCTATCATGACGCTGAAAAAGCACCCAAAGGAGTGTAAATAGCAACTCCAAATGAACCAAACACTTGAATGCCCTGTAGACCGGGTTATGGTAAATGAGAATAAAGCAAGGGCTGTTGCTTTTTTTGTACTGCTTATTGCTGTAGCCTATCTTTTAACCGGTTATCTATGCCTGGTAGTTTTTTTAATACCCGACTTTTTTTTGAGGATAACCCCATGGGCAAAATATAGCCCCCTTGGATTGCTTGCAGATACAGCCATTTCAGCATTTAAGATAGGAAATAAGCCAACTGACCGGGCGCCCAAACGCTTCGCCGCGGGTACCGGCCTGGTGTTCACATTAATGATAACATCAGCAACCCTGTTACATTTCGACCTCGTTTCACTCATACTTACAGCTATCCTCATATTTTTCGCGGCTCTCGAATCGTTGGCGAGGTTTTGCGCAGGATGTTATGTGTATTCTATCCTTAAAACCTTCAGACTTTTAACGGACAAATAAGCGGCGTGGCAGCGGTTGAACAGTGCCTGAAATTTCTATTTATCCGTCGGCCCTTACTTCTATCCTCAACTGGTGTGTATTAAAAACGTTGGAGTACGGGGCAACACTTTTAGTTAAAACCCCCCTAAAGCTCAAGGTATGTGAAGTTAAGGTTATTGAAGCGTCAAAAACTATCCTACAATAAGGTAGGCAATAAAACATAAGGTTATAATAATGTGGGTTTTAGCCGTGCGTTTTGCTACGGCATTACGCCGGTGTTTACGTTCTGTGTCATTTAATATTGCGCTGTTAATAGCATAAGTAATCAGGATGAGTAAAGCAGCTTCAATGAGTAAAACTAAAGTTTTGAAACCTGTGTGGCCCAACATCCCTGTTGTATCTATTCGCCGGTGATTGTTTTTCCATAGCAGGCTTGCCGGAACTACCTTATCATTAAGATAAGCGTTAGCAAACAGCAAACACCATAATATGATAATTTGATAGATTATATTAAAGGCACTGAATACCGGTCGTTTCAACATAAGCTCAAGAATTTTGTTTGGGCAATTGATAATCTTGTGCCGGGTATAAAAATAAACAAAGGTTTCCGTTTAATACGGTGTAACCCGCACATATATGGAAAGACAGATTTTGTTTTGGTAAAATTATTACCTTAGTTTTTCTAAACCTAAAAAATGAGATCAACTATTATTTGCCTGCTGCTTATTTTACCCTTTAGCCTCAGGGCACAAAAACCGGTATCATATACGGCATCAAACGGTGTCACTTATCATTTAAAAGATACGGTTCGCCTTGGATTTGGCTCCGCACCGAACGGTAATTTTCTTTACCTGCAAATGGGCGGCTGGGGGGCAATCATGTCATACGATGCCAATAAAAGCAACGATCAATTAAATATCGGCAGGGGATATGCTAATACCGCCGTGATCGTTAAAAAAATAAATCAAACCAAAACTAAAGGTATTGTTAAGGTTTATTTCACGGTAGGTGGCGGCAATATCACCAATTACATTCTTTACATTGAAGACGCAATCCAAGCTTGCGAGGTGAAACCCTGCATGGCTCAAAATAATAATCAACCGGCTGTTGCCGATAAGTTCGACCAGCTTAAAAAGCTAAAAGGTTTGCTGGACAGCGGAGCCATAACGCAATCGGAATATGACGAGCAGAAGAAAAAGCTACTGAATCAATAAGTTGTTTTTTTGTCCGAAAACAAGGCTGATTAATCCATGAAATTTATCCCCGATCCCATTTTTACGGTTATTTGTCACCCCAAACTCATACTTTTTAATAACAGAACGTTCATTCCAAAATAGATATACATTTGCGGAACGATTATTCCAAATATAAAAAATAATCATTCACAACATGAAAAAGTTAGCAAACAAAGTAGCAGTAATAACAGGAGCCTCTAAAGGTATTGGAGCTGGCATCGCCAAAAGTTTGGCAGCCGCGGGCGCATCGGTAGTGGTAAACTATTCATCGGCCAAAGAAGGTGCGGACAAGGTTGTCGCAGAGATCATCAGCAACGGTGGTAAGGCGATTGCCGTACAGGGCAACGTTTCAAAATCGGCAGATATCGCCCGCCTGTTCGACGAAACCACTAAAGCCTTCGGCGCGGTAGATATCCTGGTGAACAACGCAGGTGTTTACAAATTTGGTGCGATAGAGCAAATAAACGAAGAAGATTTCCACAGCCAGTTTAATACCAATGTATTGGGCTTGCTGTTAACCACACAAGTCGCATTAAAGAGTTTTAATGAAGACGGCGGCAGTATCATCAACATCGGTTCGGTAGTAAGTAATATTGCCCCGGTTGGAAGCTCCATCTACACGGCAACCAAAGGCGCTGTTGATGCCATTACCCACGTGTTATCCAAAGAGCTTGGGCCTAAAAAGATCAGGGTAAACTCCATTAACCCGGGTATGGTTGAAACTGAAGGTACGCATACAGCAGGTTTTATCGGCAGCGATTTCGAAAAAGAAACTGTACGTACATCACCGCTCGGCCGTATCGGTCAACCTGAAGATATCGCTTTGGTTGCGGTGTTTTTAGCATCTGAAGACTCACGCTGGTTAACAGGGGAGACTTTGCTTGCAGGTGGTGGAGTGAGATAAAAAAGAATCAAGATACAAGAATCAAGATTCAAAAGCCAAGAATTGAGAGCCAAGAATCAAGAGTCAAGAAGCAAGAAATCAGTAGGTGAGGGGTTAAGAAAATTGCAGGTGGTTGTTGCTTTGAATTTGGGCCTTTACTTTTCGTCTTGATTCTCGGCTCTTGGTTCTTGACTCTTATTTAAAATGAATAGCTTTGCTTCTCACAGGCAAAGCTATTCCCAGTTATGGCAAGGACAAAAGATTTTGATGAAAATGAAGTGCTGGGAAAGGCTATAGATATTTTTTGGCACAAGGGATATAACGGCACATCTATGCAGGATTTAGTGGATGGCCTGGGTATCAGCCGCTCGAGCCTTTATGACACTTATGGCGACAAGCATACTTTATTTATTAAGGCGCTGGAAAGCTACCAGGAAACCAATTCGGGTAAAGTATGCAATATCGTAAGCAATACCGGGTCGGCTAAGGAAGCTATCAAAAAACTGCTTGAATACATCACCGGCGAAATGCTGAATGATCAAAAACACAAGGGCTGTTTTATGGTAAATGCCGAAGTAGAAGTGGCCCCGCACGATGAGGAAGTAAGCCGGATGATCTGCCAGAATGATCAGCAAATGGAAGATGCTTTCTACACCGCGATAAAAAAAGGGCAGGAGAACGGCGAGATCAGTAACCAAAAAGATGCGAAGGCGCTTGCCCGATTTACATTTAATACGGTAAAAGGCATCCGCGTGACCGCAAAATCAACCAACGATAAAGCGGTGTTTGACGATATTATTAAGCTGGCAATAGCTGCGCTGGATTGACTTCACAACTGAAAGTAACCTGCGTGGCGGCTACATTGCATGTGGGGTCGTGAAACGAGTTCAGGATGACTCACTCACTAAAACAAAAAAATCCTGCTGAAGTGCGGTTGGCCGCAGTTCAACAGGATGATAGCTGCTATAAAAGACTAACTATTTTTTTATCGGTTGTAAGCAAATAATCTGCTCTGTAGGAGTGTAATTATCTGTCCACTGGCTGTCATATATGGTTTTTTCGTAGGCAATTAATGATACCTTGCCGCACGGCGACGTGGTTCCTGCAGTTGCGAAACTGAAATTGCCTGAGGTATTTGTTGTGCCGTTTATCGAGCCGCCAAATGAGCTGGCCAGCGAGTAGCTTAACAAATGCGCATCATAAACCGAGAAGTTGCCGGTAATGTTATCGCCAACTTTATAGTGCGAGCAGTCGCCCATATCGTCGATGTTCAGCGTGATTACTGGTGCAGTGTTATCCATTTGTATGTATTTTGTAAATACGCCTGGCACGCCAAGTATATCCAGGTCTATCCGCAGCAGATCGTCGGTGCCGGGACTAAACCTTGCCAATACGTTATCGGTGTTTTTATCAAACGTTTGATAATTGTAGTAGAAACTGGCGTCGGCCGATACATTGGTGTATTGCACATAGGGAGGGCCCGGTAACCAGCCGACCACGGTAAAGTTGTTGTTTACATAACTTACTGCAGACGTATTCAGGTTTGTTACAGTTATACGGTATTGATATCCAACGAACGAAGGGCCCTGTATAACAATCACCCCACCAAACGGACTGTAATCGTTAACGCCTACCTGGTTCAGGGCAAATGTTGCGCCCGGTATGGTTAACCCGTCTACATCGCTTACATGGTCAACGGCTATGCCGCCAATAATGTTGAATAGGGGTTGCAATGTTTGGGTTCCGATGCCCGGTTTAACCTGGATATAAGTATCCATGCGATTGCCCCAGTAGTCGAGTTTGTTAGGATCAGTTACTGACGGAGGAACTGCCCATGATAATACGGCTCGTATTTTAACTACCTCCGGATGGGCGCAGCCCTTACGAACCTTGTTAAAATCATAGGGAAGGATAGCGGCGTATGACAGGCCGCCTTTCGGGATGTCGTTAATATCGTGCACGTTTACGCTGGTAGTGCCTACGTATTCCCATTTGCAGTTATTGCCCCAGTCGGCCCAAAAGGCCACGTACTCTAAACTTCCGCTGTGGCATAGGTCGCCCGAGTAACCACCGGGCCTTTTGATCCTGATGGAGGCCACAAATTGCTCCAGATTGTAATCGAGGCCAACGCTTTCAATTTGCTCGTAGGATACATCGGCATTTGTTTTTTCGAGCTCGCCCAGTATGCTGTTCAGGTCGATACCCAGGTTTTTCCAGATCGCGATGTTCTGATCTACCACGCTGGCATCGAAGGTTTTTAAAACGGGCAGGATATGCGTTAATCCAAACCTGGCGGCGGATACGGCATTGTTTTCTTTGTAAAGCTTGGCAAGCGCGCTTAAATCCAGCGCGGCTGGTGTCAGGGATGCCTTTGTTTGCTGCAGGGCCAGTTCGCCGCCTGTAATAACTTTTGCCGCTTCGGCAAGTTTAAGCGCAGGTTGTGCAAGCGCTGTTTCTAAAACTGCCGAGAGGGCGGGATTGGTAAAGATGATTTCTTTACGGGGTTTGATCTGGATAAAATCATCGACTGAATTGCCCCAAATAGAAGGATAGTTAGGATCATTTGCGGTAGGTATTAAGTTCCATTCTAAAATTGCCCTTACTTTCGGCAGCACATGCACGTTGCAGCGATTAGTTTTGGGCGTTATGTTAATTGATGCTGAGTAATTGAGTGGTTTCTCGCCGTGCTTGGTGCAGTCCAGCCCGGTTGGAATATCATGTTCGTTAACGGCGGTGTAGCCCTGGTCTTCCCAGCCGTTGCCGTAATCGATGTAAAAACGCACGAAGGCGAATGAGCCGGCCGTACACAAATTGCCGTTGTAGCCGTAATCCTGTTTGGTGGCAAAAATTGCCTCCAGCCGTTGGAAATCCGGGTTATACGACACAGTTTGAATACCCTCGAAAAACGTGTTTCCCGAATAGGAAACAATGCTTTCTTTTAGCTTTCCAAAAGCTTTTGCGGCCGTTGGGTGCTTTGATGCCTGCAACGCAGTAAAGCCATCCCGAAGATTGCGAAGGTTTTTTTCATTGTCTTTCATAACACTTACTTTAGGTGTCTGCCTGGTAAGGGCAGTCATTTTGTCGCTTACTCTGTTCCCCCTTTTCGGCTTCCGGGTCGAGCGTCTTTCTTGTTATTGAAATAACTCAGGTCAAAGTTATAGCGGCAAAACAGCATTGGCAGGAGTGCCAATACGGGATATGGAGCGTGTTTGTACGCAATTTAAAGTAGTGTAATTACCTTAACAGGTTAGAAGTTGAGTCCCGCTTCGGGTGCAGGACGAGGTAATGAGTGTAGCGGGCGGTTTTTATTTAATGCCGTGTGTTGATAAAAAATCGCCGCTGGTTTTACTTTTTGATTTTAATATGCGGTTATGTACTCGGTAAAACCCGTACAAACACGGTAAGCCATTAAATTTTTCCGCTATACTTTTGGTCGCTGTACGCAGACTTGCCCTGCAGCAAATTACTGATCTAACTATATGAACTACAAAATGAAATTTACTTTTAGCTATGGCGGAGGTTTTTCGGGTTTAAAATATCAGTTGAATTCCGATTCAAATTGCCTCGATCCTGCTTATAAACAACTACTTGAAGACGTGAGCCGGCAAAACGCCGATGAATTGCATAAGGACAATACCGTAAATAAGAACGCCTTCAGTTATAAACTTGAAATAAATAATGGGAGCAAGCCTGTTATCCTGGTGATGGCTGATAACAACATACCTGTTAAGTTTGAACCGCTTATCGCTTATTTAACACAGATGGCAGGCTGGGTTAATGCTTAACAACAGGCTTGCGGATAAAGACAACAGCCATCAGCGCCCCTAAAAATCCCAACGTTGCCGATATGCGCATGATTTTCGCATAAGCGCTGATAAAACTTTGGTGATAATCTTTTTCAATTGCGGCCTTATCAGCAGTGCCGATTGTTGCAGGTACTTTAGCATTCCCCAAATTGGCAGCCTGTGCGGCTATTTGTTGTTTATCTTTTTCATCAAATTTTGTTTGCACCAATTGTTGTTGTAACGCCCCCGAAAAAAATAACACGGCGAGCGCACCAAAGATGGCGTTGGCAAAAACGTTGGCAATGCGCGTCATGGCGTTGTTGATGCCGGAAGCCGTTCCCGAAAACTGGTCGCTTACGGATGTCATTAC
>CAZZUU010000133.1:0-9578 GCA_964657275.1 uncultured Mucilaginibacter sp.
CAGGCTTCAAGCAATCCCGGTTATGTAACGAAATACAATTCGGCAGGAACCTATATCGGCACGTTCAGCAGCGGATATAATGACCCTTTAGCTATCGCTTGCGATCCATCCGGAAACGTATTCGTTGCTGACTCTCATAATAACCAGGTAAAAATTTATAGTTCAAATGGTGTATTGCTAAATACCATTAGTGGATTTAATGATGTGGAAGGTTTTGTGGCAGATGGGAACGGAAATTTATATGTGTCTGATTATACAAATAATACAGTTAAGGAATTTGCTGCTGCGGGCGGATATTACATAAATGCCGCGTTGCCGCCGGGGCTAAGTTTTAACGCATCAAACGGCCAGATAACCGGTACGCCGACAACAACATTTCCGGCCACTACCTATACCATTACGGCTTACAATATTACCGGCAGCGGTTCTACAACCGTAACGTTGTCGTGCTATCAGTCAAACGATTGGACAGGCACTACCAGTACCGATTGGAACACGGCCTCTAACTGGCTCAGCAATGTGGTGCCAACCAGCGTTCAATCGGCGTTGATTGGGGTGAACCGATCTTTTAATTTTTTCCCGAATGTTTTGGCGGGGGCCGGAACAGTAAATGTTGGATCTGTTCAATTTGGGAACCTGGGCAGTAAAGCGCCGGGCGTAGTTGTAAATACCGGAAGCACTTTAAATGTTGTGGGCGCAATAACCTATCAAAGCGATGCTAGCGCCGGTTTAGGTTATACCGCTACCTTATCAGGAGCGGGTACGGTTACAGCGAATAGTATCAGTTTAATTTCAAACACCACCCTGGCAAGCTCTTACACAACAACGCTTGCATCATCGGTTACCAATTTAAATGTAAGTACAAATATCGCGTTAACAACTTCAAATTCAGGTGCAAACATATTTAATTCAACATTCAACCTTACGGGAGGTACAGCACTGCTTACAGGAACCCTTCAAACTACTAATACTGCTACAAGTACCTCAAGTTTTGTAATTGTGCCTACTACGGCCGCAACCTTACAGCTCGCCAATAGCACTGCCTTATCGGGGCTCTCCGCAACTGGCACAAATGTAGTTACCTTTATCAATACCGGCGCAACAATACAATATTCGGGTTCGGCGCAAACCGTTTATACTAATGCAAGCATAACAGGCCTGGCTTCAGGTGTAAATTACCAGAATATTGCATTTTCGGGCACGGGTATAAAAACACCTTCATCAGGAAATTTGAATATAGCCGGAGATTTTACAAATACTTTAGCGAATGACGTCTCAAATTATGTAAATCTAAGCGGCCAAATAGTAAACTTTAACGGAACCACTCAAAATTTAGCGGGAGGCGGCGGAAATGGCACTACATTTTATACGGTTTATTTTAGTGGCTCAGGTACAAAAACCATGGTTAGCGGCTTATTTAATGTTGCAACTACCGGGGTTTTAACCATGATTGGAAGTTGTTCCTGTACTACACTGGCAGCAGGCGGATTTTTAACTTTAAAATCTGACGCCAGTAGTTCCGGATCTATTGGAACGATATCTGCGGGCCCAACTATTACAGGTACGGTTAACGTAGAACGTTACTTAACCGGTGGAGCGGGGTATCGCGGATATCGTCTGGCTTCTTCGCCGGTTTACGCAGCTAATGTTAGTCCAAGCAACGTGTCGAGCATAAATTATTTGCAAAACAGCGTCTACCTAACGGGTTCTGCCGGCGGGGGGTTTGATAAAACAGGCAATCCTACCATTTATTTGTACCGTGAAAGCTTAACGCCATCAAACGCAACATTTACCAGCGGTAACTTTTTGGGCATCAGCGCCATAAACAATACACCTGCATATAGCTATTACGTCAATGGAGGTTCAACAGGTTATAATATCCCAGCCGGTAATGGCTTCATGTTCTTTTTCAGGGGAAACCGGGCTTCGGCATCATTGGCAACAGAAACCACCGCTGCATATACAACACCGGTTACGGTTACGGCTACTGCATCCGGCGCGTTAAACCAGGGACAGGTGATTGTACATGACTGGTATTCTCCCCTGTCAGCCTATTTAGGTTACACAGGGTCGGGCGTAGGAACTAATTACAATGTGCGTGGTTTTAACCTGGTGGGCAACCCATATGCCTGTTCTATAGACTGGGAGCAATTTAACACCTCAGTAACTACGTCAGGTATCTATGGCAATAATGTGAGTACAACAATTTATGAACTTAACCCGGCAACCAACAATTACGACACCTATCAAAAAGGCGGTGCTTACACCAATCACGGAAGAAGAACAATAGTAAGCGGGCAGGGCTTTTTTGTATTGGCATCGGGCAGTACAAATCCGCAACTCATCTTTAACGAGTCAGCTAAGTCGGCAACACAAAACACCGGACTTAATCTTTTCATGACTACAAAAGGCGATATAGCAAATTTGAATAACAGCAATATTGATCAGCATCTACGGTTGCAAATGGCGATGGATTCAATAAATACTGATGACGTTTACATTGGTTTTAACGCCGCAGCGGCAACAAAATTTGTTGACGACGAAGATGCTCCTTATAAACAGGGGAACGGCAAGGTAAGTTTAGCGAGCTTATCGAGCGACAACATCCGCATGGCGATCAATAAAATGCCATTTCCGACCCTGAAAGAAACTATTATACCATTATATGTAAGTGCCCGTGCTTACGGCACTTATAATTTGAATTTGACAGAGTTGGAAGCCATCCCCGCCATTTATCAGATTTGGTTAATGGATGCGTTTAATAAGGATTCATTAGATATGCGGCATAATACATCCTATGCATTTGATATCACCTCCGATACAAGTAGTTATGGCAGCACGCGTTTTAAATTGGTGCTACGCCAGGATCCGGCATTGGTTATTCATTTATTAAACTTTACAGCTGTGAAGGCTACAAGAGGATCGCAAATTGCCTGGGTTACCAGCAACGAGCAAAATTATACCAATTTTACTATTGAAAGGAGTATTGATGGCGGGGCGACCTATAATGTAATAAGTGGTTTTGCCTCAACAGCGCAAGGCACCTATAACTTTTTAGATCAGACTCCGGCTGCTGGTGCGGATATGTACCGCCTGAAGATCGAAGATCTGAATGGTACTGTCAGCTACTCAAACGTGGTAACCCTGATGTATGGAACGGGTAATGGCCTTGTGTCAAATAATATTTCACTTTACCCAAATCCTGCTGTTAACATACTTAATTTAACGATAAATCCCACACCTGGTTCAAATCAGCCGGTAAATCAAAGCCTCGGTTTAGCAATTAACAAAACTACAACTGCTAATACGGTGGGCCAGATATATAGCATTAAGATAGTAAACTCCTCCGGTTCAACAGTAATAACTGCAACTACCACGCAAAATAATTGGCAAACCAATGTAAGCAGCCTGCTACCCGGCACCTATATTTTGCAGGTTATTAATACTTCCAGCAATATCTTAGTAGGCAAAGGCATTTTTGTAAAAATGTAATAGTCAATCAGCAATAACTAATCAACCGTTATCACTTCTGTAACTATATTTCTAAAATAACACCTGCATTATTTTTTATCGACTCCAGCAATTTTAAATGCGTTTTTGCACCAAAATGCATAGCATCTGCTTCTAAGACAAGTTTTAATGTCCGCTCAGCTTCCCTGTATAATTTCAAGCCCAGCTGCCCTAACCCTATAATATATTTGCAATGGATATAATTCCGTTTTTGAAGATCATCTTCAAAGATCAACAGATCGGGAAGCGATACGGCAAAATAGTCTATCCTTATATCGTCGTCTTCATGGGTTTTGCCGTATTTGATCATGTTTTTAAAAACGTTTTCGGCAAACTCATTTTTGTCCAGTTTTTCCCAGGCTAAACCCTGGTAAAATATCTTATCGGGCTGCTGGTCGTTATAAAACATTGCCGCGCTTGGTTCCGACCGGCCCAAGGTTGCCTTTGTCCAATATACTGCCGCTTTCTCGGGATCATTTAAACCCATATGTGCACATCCCAGCCAATAAAAAATATCATTTTCCTGTGCGCCGTAAAGTTTTCCTTCACCCAAATTATTGGGGAAGATTTGCGCCTGCTCCAGTTTATAAATAGCCTGCTCATATTGCTGGTTCATGATATCAGATTTTGCCATTTCTGTCAGGCTGTAAACATACTGTGCTGATACCCTTCCCTCACCCCCTTCCCAGGGATGAAATTGCCTGCCCATAAGCAGGTTATATGCCAAAACGTAGTTCCCGGTAAAATTATTTAATGCAATCACTTCCAGGTAGAGATCGTCGCGCTCCTCGGCAATTGCGTTTTGACTATTAAGATTAGTTAAACGAATCTCGGGTAAAATATTAAGCCGCTTTTGTAATTGATCAAGCTCCATCAAAACCCTTGCATCGCTCTTATCCAGATCATATGCCTTTTCAAACAATGCCAATGCAGCTTTCGGCTTTTTTAATTTATTATAAGTAGCAATTGCAAGGTTGCGAAATGTGGTCGGAAACTCCTTGTTCAGCAATGCCGATTTATTCCAGCAGGATATTGCCTCATCATACTGCCTTTTATCATACCATAAATTGCCAAGATAGTAAGCTGCTCTGTCGTCGCCCGGATTGTTCATAAGAGCGTATTGCAATATAATAATATCTTCGAGCCTGTTAGGAAAACATGTACCTGGCGTTATATCCTTTGCCTTTTTTAAATACGATCGGCTAAATTCATCGTTGTCAAGTTTGTGCCAGTAATACCCTATGTAGTAATTTATCATTGGGGCGTTAACAACAGCGGGCGTTGCGTGCAACAGAAGCTCTATTGCTTCACCGTAAAGGCCCAACGCGCCATACTCCAACGCATAATCTGTTAAGCTATGCGCGTTTCCGCGCGTTAGCTCCAATAGTTGATCGATAATGCGTTCTGCGTCAGCATATTTTTCAAGTTGCTGATAACAAAAGTTAAGCTCAAATAACACACTGATATTAAAACGATCTCGTTTGAGCGCGGCATTAGCTGCCTCGATCGCTTCAGGCAACCTTGACAGTTCCCGTAAGATGTGCACTTTAACAAACCAGGCTTTGGCGTTTCTTGCGTTGCGATCAAGCGACCAGTCAATATGTTCCAGCGCAAGTTGATAATTACCCCGCCGTATATCAATTTGGGCAATAGAAAAATAGGCGGTGTCCTGCCATGCGCCGCTCCAGGCAGCCTTAAAAAAAGCATCGTAAGCGTCATCAGTTTTGTCCTGGTAGCTCAACGCCAATCCAAGGTTATAATATGGCTCACTATCGTATGGGTTTGGATTACGCTGGATCAATGTTTTTATCGCCCGGCGCAGGTAAAATTCACTTTTTTTGAACTGTCCCCTTCTCAAATACCATAAACCCATCGCATTGTTATTGCGGACATCGCCGGGGTTTCGTTTTAACGCTTCCTCATAATAAGGAACCGGGCTGTAAGTGGCGTGCCTGTATTGCTCAAGGTGCTGGCCTGTTAAAAAAAGTTGCTCCGTGTCTTCAATGTCCTGCGGCTGTATGGCCGGCTTTGCCGCTTCGGGGATTTTATTGTCTTTATTAGGCAGTGCCGCCTGGTAGCGAAGCAATTCCTTATTTCCCGGTGCAATAACAAGTAAGGTAAGGCTATTTACATCAAAGCTGAACGACGGGACTTCCTTCTCAAAAATATTTTCGGGAGAAATATTGGTATACTCATCCAGCAAAATCCGGTGATCTGATTTTAATATAATTCTCAATTTAGATTGTGCGGACGTGGCGAATACCTTTACCAATATTACATCATTATTTACCTTTTCACATCCGACAACGATATCCTTTGAAGCATTTTTAACCAACCCCACTTCACGATATGGCAAAAAATACTGTGTAAACGATTTTTCCTCGTAAGGCATTATCCATGAAAAATCAGGCTGATTATCTGTATAAATACCAGTCATCAGTTCGATATAAGGGCCGTCCTCATCGGTAAGATTTCTATCCCATGCCTTTCCGAAATCTCCGTTACCCCAGGTCCATTGTTTTTTGCCGGGAGCTATATGATGATCTGCAATATGCAGCATACCTGCTTTTTTATCATGCTCATAACCTCCTATAAAATCATAATTTGACCCTACTGCCATGTATGAGGTTGGTACCGGAATATTTTTATATTTTGAAATATCGGTCCCAGGTGAATAATCCACTTTGTAATAAGTGCCTGTTGCTATCGGAAAAGAAGAAACATCGCGTTTTCCATGATCAAAAACAGCATTTACATCTGGCGGAAATACAGACTGGTAATGGTCGTCAACACTTACTGCAGGGTTTGCCCACCACAAAAAGGTTTGAGGTAAACTGGTGCGGTTATAAACTTGCGCCTTTATTTCAAGGTACGCCTTGTCGGGATATAAGGTAAAACCGGCCATTCCTTTGGTGTGAAACATTTTCTCAACCTCACTCACCCAAACCGTTTTGCTGCCGTCCTTATTTTCCTCTATATCATAATCGATGGGCTCAAAGGTACTCGGGCGGTGATGCTGGGGCCAGTTAAATTCAATACCCCCCGATATCCATGGGCCGCATAGGCCAACCAGCGCAGGTTTTATAACCTGGTTATAATATATAAAATGCCGCTTGGCGAGCTTATCATAGGCCATGTGTACCCGTCCGCCAATTTCAGGCAATATCATAATCTTCAAATACTTATTCTCCAAAAAAAGTGCGGTATATTGCTGATCAACTTTTTCATCCTCAATTTTTTCGATAATGGCATGCGGATAAACCACACCGCTGCTGCCCTGGTAAACCCTGTTCTCAAAAAACATGGGGTTTTTATCCGGCGCACCGGTTTTATAAGTTGGTAATGTGACTTGTTCCTGCCAGATACTTACTTTCATACAATTTCAAATACTAATTAATGTGCTGCAAAACTTTGTTCTAACTGTTCTAACGTTTGCCCCTTGGTTTCCTTCACCTTTACACGAACGAATAAAAATCCCAAAAAACAGATAACTGCATATAGATAAAATGGCCCATAAGCGCCCAGGTACTCGGCGAGGATAGGAAACGTAAACACTAAAATAAAATAGGCGATCCAAAGGCTTACTATGGCGACAGACGACGCCAGGCCACGAATATCATTTGGAAATATTTCGGAAATTAACACCCAGGTTACCGGTGCCAATGATGTTGCATACGTGCCGATGGCCAGTAATACAAACACAGAGATCAGAAACGTTGAGGCCTTTTCTTTAAGTAAAAATGCCAGTACGAGGTATATAACAGATAACCCTATTGAACCTGCCAGCATAAGTGGCCGCCTGCCTAATTTATCTACCTGCCACATCGCCACTATGGTGAATATGATGTTTACAATTGCGATACCAACTGTTTCTAAAAGCTGCTTATCTAAATTTGCGCCAACCGATTTAAAAATGGTTGACGTATAATTAAAAACCACATTTATACCACATAGCTGCTGAAAAACAGCCAGCGTTATCCCAACCAGAACAGCAGGCCGCACTGCTTTTGCAAAAACAGCGCTGTAGGATGCTTTACCTGTGTTGTGAACAGATCTTTTAATATCCCCTATAGTCGCAATTACAAACTCTGCTGAACCGATTTTGGCAAGCGTTTTCGTGGCCTCTTTTTCTTTGCCCGCCTTTAAAAGCCATCGTGGGCTTTCAGGTAAGAAAAGTGCACCTAACAGGAATAATGCAGAAGGCACCACACCCAAACCAAACATCCATCGCCAAACCTCACCACCGGTATGCGCCAGGTAATAATTTACGAGGTTGGTTACGAAAATGCCGATCACAATAGTTAGCTGATTGATAGCTACGTTTCTGCCCCGCACGTTTGCAGGTGATATCTCCGCAATGTAAAGCGGACTAAGCATCGACGCCATCCCCACGCCGATTCCGGCACAAAAACGCATCACAAGGAATTCCGTTAAACCCGATGATAGCGCCATTCCTAACGATGATATCGCAAAAATACCCGCTGCCGTTATCAACCCCGGCCTGCGTCCGTAACGATCAGCGAGCCTGCCGGCAAAAAGACAGCCTACTATACAGCCAAGTGCGAGCGATCCGGTCAAAAATCCTTCCCATGCCGGGGATAATTTAAATGCAATCTTCAGAAAAGGCAGCGCCCCCGCTATAACGGCAAAATCAAACCCGAACAGGTAACCACCTAAAGCGGATACAAACGAGATACCAAGGATATAGGCGTTATTAAATTTTATACCAGGTTGGTGTATGGCCGATTGCATATTAAGTTATTATTTAAAACTGATTACAGATTTATATTGAGGGGTATATGTAAGTGAATTTATAGTTAAAGTTTGTTTTTCTTTTTCAGCGGCTTTTGCTATCGCCGGTGGAAGATCAACCATGTAGGTGGCGTTATTCATCATCGGCCGGAAATAAAACCCCATATTACCATCACCGATACCAGCAAATCTTTTCAAGCCGATCTGCCATACAGTACCTTTATAAAATTCGTCGGTTACTAAATCTCCGTTTAAAAAACCCATAGCAGTATCACCTACGTAATCCACATTCAGAAAAACGTCATTTAAGCCATCAGGAATGGACTGCGGAATTGCCACTGTAATCTTTCGGGTTCCCGACTTATAATATACAGGTTTAATAACTATTTGCGGCACTTCTACGCTATAGTTCGACATCATCGGGCTACCGGGCGTTTTGGTTATCGCCCCCCTATCTATTTTAGGTTCCGATAATAATTTCGGGTATATCGAAATTGAGTAAGTGTTATTGTCATCGCTCAGAACTTCAGTATTTCGCCCGTCATTCAATACCAGCGCATCAGAAAAGATAACTTGACGCCCTTCGTCGGTTTCCCGTAAATAGCTTTTTAAAGCTATCACCTTACTAATAACCAAAACCTGGGTTGTGCGCCCGGTTTTGTCGGTGATATTAAAGCCGGCTGGTTGTCCGTCCATGCAATTCACCCATATTTTTCCCGCTTTTTGCTGAACTTTGCAATTCATAATCGCCTTTACTGAATTATCGGATTTTGCAAAGCAGAACTCAGGATTAATTTGCTCCGTATTGAAAAATACGAAATAGTTATTTCCCGAATAGTTTCCTTTTGTAAGCAGTTGCGCCGTTGAGTAAATCAATTTGCTGCCATTTAAATCAAAATTAAATGGGAGGATGAGGTTTTCACCGGATTGTAGTGTTATCCCGCCTTTTTCGGGAATATTGATAACCCCGCTTTTTGTTTTTACGCTTACGCGGATATTGTGCTTATCAGTAATGGTATCATTATCCTGGAAGTTATTCAGAAATAAGAAACCCGATTTACCGTCGGTCCTCACTGCATAACGCAGATCTTTTGTGTTTTCAGGTTTGATGCTCGCATTATCTTCCGGCAATATGGTTACCATAGGTGCCAATTCTTTAGAAAAATCGTTTATAAAGTAATGCAACAATTTCAAACGGTGGAATGATGGCCTGACCTGTCCGTATTCACCTATTGGCGCCTGGAAATCGTATGATATTTTGGGATATCCGTATGCCTCATCATTAAAAAAATAATGGTTGCCAACAGGAGTTGAGC
>CAZZUU010000134.1:0-9577 GCA_964657275.1 uncultured Mucilaginibacter sp.
GAGGTACTATTAATGTAAACTTCTATAGCGGACATGTATCAAATAAAGTTAATTTAAATTTAAGAAATATTGTTTTTTTGCTTTAATACGCCGGGGCGAAAATAGCTTAAAAAATATGGCATCAATAGTAAGAATAATAGGCGCGCCAACAAAAAAAGCAATCAAGAGGTAATACTTGAATACTTTGAGCCACGCGGCCCGGTTCTTCCTTTTCACTATAAAGTTAGCCCAAAATGCGAATATTTTACCCGCAACCGACTCTATGACCATTAAGTTATAATTTAGTTTAACAGCACCGGCACTAACCATTTCATCCTGCAATGTCGTCCAGTTATCATTGAGTAAATGAGGTAATACCTGTCCTCCAAAAACTTTTGTGTGCTTAATGTCGGCATCTGAAACACCCGGCGGGGGGAAAATGTTTAGGTAACGGTCTTTTTTTCCGTGCAGCATCCAGTGAAAAATGGTTACAAAACTAACCGGGTTGGGGTGCGTGTCGACCAAAGCAATATTACCTACGTGGTTTGCGTCTGCAGCACGAATCAACTTTTTAACCCGTACAAAAGCATTTAGCCACATATTCCGTGCGCCGGTTACGGTGATTACCGGTGTGTCTTTTAAAACGGCATTTAAACCAGGATGCTGCATTAAAGAGTTAAACGGAATGCTCGGCGATAAAAACCAGGCCTGGTAACCTAAAATAATAAGATCGTATTTTTTCTCTTTTAGCTCAAAAGGGGCCAGTGTGGCAGGAATGTCTAACACACAATCAGGCATTACACTAAAAAAGCGATCAGTTGTCCATGGGAAAGCGTAATTGTTTGCAAGGTTTATGCTCACCTTTTCAACAGAGACACCGGCTGATATCAATGGCTCAGTAAAATTGTCGATGATTTCGCCCAATTGGCCCGACTGCGTATAATAGATTGCCAGTACTTTTTTAATCATCCTTTAAAAATTAAAAATCTTGAGCATGCAATATCTTTGAATTTTTACAATAGTCGAGGATAACTTCCTTAACGGAGGGGGCAAGACTTTTAAATGATTTTTTTACAGCTTCCTTATCGGTTTCCAGGTTGGCGCTGTATTTGGCTATTTTGGGGGCATTCTCCTGGATAATGAGCCGCAGAAAATGATATTCGCCATTACTGTCGTCATTAGCTAATGCGGTTTCCAGTTTAATCCTTCCTTTTTTAAAGACCTTTAATTTTTCGATTGGGATTTTTACCAATGAAGCCTTTTTCATGAGCAGGGCGCCTTCATAGGCTTCTTTTTCCGCTGCCGAAGATGAGGCCAGTAAATTCAATTCATCATTAACCTCGCTCATTTTTCCCGACTTTAATACCGAGTAATAAGCCGACCGATCAAAGCTGCCCGTTAAATTTCTCCCATTTGCAATCGCGATAGCAAAAATAAAAAACAGCGTAAATAATCGTTTTAAAGCCATAGCCGGATAAATGGGGGATTGTTACAAATATATAGAATTGCAGGAATGTTCATATAAAGTAGTTTATATACGCCATTTTTATTAGTTTTCGGTTACTTTTGATGGCTTTTTAATTATTAGATCGGCTGTATGGGATTAAACTTTTACAATTTTATTTTTTACTCTTAACGTTAACCACATTATCGTACTTAATCGTCAGCAACCGTCTTTACATGTTGCTGGCAAAGATCAGACTAAATCCCTGCGTCAGTCAATAATTCATGAGCTGTTACATCCAATTTCCCCTCGGTTGGAGGATTAACGATAAACTATGCGGTTATATTACCTAATTGAACAAAGTGTACACTAACAAACAATTTTCAGGTTCGTGGGCTGTTATTTTAGGCGGCTCAAGCGGTTTTGGTATTGCGGCAGTTGAAAAACTGGCTATGCACGGCATGAACGTAGCTGTGTTATACCGCGAACCTGCGATCACCGAAAAAACTTTAAAGGAAACCTTTTCGGGCCTGGCATTACAGCACGAAGTAACCATTGCCCCGTTTAACCTGAACGCACTTGACGAATCAGGGCGCGCAGCTTTTGTTGAAGAGTTTACGGCTATCAGTAAAAAAAATAGCATCAGGCTCATGCTGCACTCTATAGCGCGCGGAAATTTGAAACCTTTGATCCTGCCAGACGATGGCACCGAGAATGACCATAAAATACTGTCGGTAGAAGATATCCAGTTTACAACCTATGCCATGTCGACCAGTATATTGGATTGGGCACGAACGCTTTTGAAAGCTGAACTTTTTCAGCCTGATGCGCGGATCATCGGGCTTACAAGCGAAGGCTCTCATAAATATTGGGAAGGTTATGCCGCGGTATCTATTGCCAAGTCGACATTAGAAAGCCTGGCCACCTATATGGCGGTTGAATTGAGCAAATATGGTTTGAAAACCAATTTGATACAGGCGGGGATCACCGAAACGCCTTCACTTAAAAAGATACCGGGAAGTGATAAGCTGATCAGCATGGCTAAAGAGAGAAACCCATTGGGCCGTATTACCCAGCCTGCTGATGTTGCCAATGCGATATACTTGCTTTGTACCGACGAAGCAGCGTGGATAAATGGTTCATTAATTCATGTCGATGGCGGAGAACACTGTCGCTAATCAAATTAAACATTCGCTTAATAATTGAGTCGAAACAGGAAGCATATGTATAATGACATTTTAACTTATCTGCCTTATAAATCGTCTTTCCTTTTTGTTGATCATATTACATCACTGGATCAGGAGGGGGTAACAGGTGATTACACCCTAAAAGCAGACTCATCCTTTTACGAGGACCATTTTATAAATAACCCGGTTACGCCCGGCGTTATCATAACAGAAATTATGGCGCAGATAGGCTTGGTGGTTTTGGGAATACACCTGATCATCAGCGGAAACAAGGAAACCGGTGAAGCTATGGTTGAAGGATCTTTCCCTTTGCTTACTGCAACTGATGTTTCATTTTTTAAGATGGTGTTACCCGGAGAAAAAGTTACCGTTACATCAAAAAAACAATATTTTCGTTTCGGCAAATTAAAGTGCCAGGTAGAAATGCACAACGAAGCAAATGAAATGGTTGCAAAAGGTATATTTTCGGGAATAATCAGAAATGCAGCAATAAATAGGAAAGCAGAATGAGTCGTCGTGTGGTAATAACGGGGTTAGGGGTGGTTTCGCCGAATGGAATGGGTGTGTCCGATTTTCTGCAAAACATACAGAATGGTGTTTCGGGGATAAAATTTGTCCCGTTATATGAAGAGCTTAAATTTAACTGCCAGGTTAGCGGCATGCCAGAATTTGAGTGGGACCAGCTTAAAAATTATATTACAGAAACCAGCCTGTATGGCTTAAAGGGTAAGGGTATAGCATTCGGAATAAAAGCAGCTTTGGATGCTTGGATGGATGCCGGCAACCAAATAGTAAGCGAAGAAACGTTGTGGGAAACGGGCTGTATCTTTGGCAGCAGCGTAGCCGATACCGACGTGATAAAAAATGCCATTACCCGTGTCGACGCTAAAGAGTCAAAGAAATTAGGTTCGAGAGTTGTAGAGCAGATCATGAACAGCGGGGTTACGGCTTACATTTCGGGGCGGTTGGGATTAGGAAATAAGATCATTAGTAATTCGTCAGCTTGTGCAACGGGCACCCAGGCGATTTTAATGGGATACGAGTATATAAAGCACGGTATGGCAAAACGCATGGTAACCGGCAGCAGCGAATATGTAGACTCCTACGTATTTGGCGCGTTTGATTCCATGCGGGTGTTATCACGCAAGTTTAACGATCAGCCCGAGAGGGCTTCACGGCCTATGAGTATGTCCGCAGGCGGGTTTGTTCCCGGCTCCGGCGCAGGATCCCTCATATTAGAGGACCTTGACTTTGCTTTAGCGCGCGGCGCCACTATTTATGCGGAAATACTTGGCGGCAGCAATAACTCGGGCGGGCAGCGCAGCGGGGGCACAATGACGGCCCCGGGTGCTGCAGGCGTTATCCGATGCATCAGGGAAGCTATTGTGGATGCGAAAATTGATGCTAACGCTATCGACCTTATTGGCGGCCATTTAACTGCTACGATCGCTGATAAAGCCGAAATTCAAAATTGGGCGGATGCTTTGGACAGGAGGGGAGAATCCTTCCCGCTGGTTAATTCATTAAAATCGATGATAGGCCATTGCTTGAGTGCGGCGGGTTCAATTGAAATGGTAGCCGCAGTATTGCAGGTTAAGCATAACTTTGCACACCCTAATATTAACCTTGAAGACCCCAACCCGGAAATAATAGATTTAATAAGTGAAAACAATTTGCCCCTTAAAAAGGTAGACAGGGATATTAATATTGTTGCAAAAGCTAACTTTGGCTTTGGCGACGTTAACACTTGCTTAATAATTTCGAAATATAACAACAACTGATAACAATGGATAGAAACGCTATTTTAACTGAATTAAAAAAAGTACTTGCCCCTTATACTGAAAACAAAGAAATGCTGGACGGCATTAGTGAAGATACTGATCTGATAAGGGACCTGAAAATCAATTCGGCTAACCTGGTGGATATAATTATAGATGCAGAATCAAGATACAATATTGAAATTGACTTCGACTCAGCAGACAAAATGTACAAAGTAGGAAGCTGCATTGATGTGATCATCGAAAAAATGAATCAATCCGCATGAAAAGCGCAGGCAATGATATCGTAGCCTTAGCGTCTGTAAATAAACAGCGGACAAATCAACCCGCTTTTTATTCGAAGATATTATCTGCCTCAGAGCAGCAGCTTTATCATGAGCCTGAAATTTCAGTAATGCCGTTTGAAAATTATGTATGGTTGTTATGGTCGGTTAAGGAATCGGTTTATAAATACCTGAAGAGAACAATACCCGATCTTATATTTTCGCCAACAAAAATTATTGTTACTCATGCCGAACTACCGGCCTCATTGATTGCGCCATCTGCAGACTTTGAATTTGATGGTTCTGGAAATAAGGGAAACTTTTACCAGGGTGCTGTCAAATATGATTCACATACCCTTTATTTTCGCTCAGTGATCAGCGAGGCATGGGTAGCCACCGTGGTTAATGACGATGATAAATTTGAAGACATTTTCTGGGGGGTAAAGGCGATTGACAATAGCAGTTATAAGGTACAGTCGCAGTCTGCCCGGGCGGCCTTAGTAAATAAACTCAGTCCATTTTTTGAGGGCGATCTTCGCATTGAGAAAAGCCCTGTTGGCTATCCCATTATAGTAAACAATAAAGAACAAATAATACTGCCGGCTTCGCTGGCCCATGATGGCTGTTTTGTGGCTTACTCTTTTACTTTGGAAGCAGAGTATTTCTGTGATTA
This sequence comes from uncultured Mucilaginibacter sp., assembly GCA_964657275.1. Classification (GTDB taxonomy): domain Bacteria; phylum Bacteroidota; class Bacteroidia; order Sphingobacteriales; family Sphingobacteriaceae; genus Mucilaginibacter. Next base: position 5,325 of record CAZZUU010000134.1, read on the forward strand.
AGATATAATCTCGCAGCAAAACATTTTTTTAAAAAAAATACAGCTTCTTTTTTTTATTTTCAAAGCCAAATGAAAAAAAGGTCTTTCTGGTCTATAAATCTATTCTTTACGCTTTTTATAACCCTTTCAAGTATCAAACTTGGCTATGCTGTTTCGCCTGCTGTCCATATCGCTCCAAAACCTAATTGGATAACCTCCTATAAACCATATGACAAAAAACCATTGGCTCGCGACATTGTCAATGGTGCTTATAGCGAATTGGTTGAAGAACAGGTAAACGTTGAGAAAAGGGCTACCTACAATCATTTTATAACCCAAATTGTTTCGGAATCTGGGGTACAGGACAATTCTGATATTTCTGTTAGTTTCGATCCTTCTTTTGAAAGATTGGATTTTCACGAAATAATTGTATGGCGAAACAACAAGCCGCAATCGCGTTTAAATGCTGATGCCTTTAAATTATTAGCAGAAGAAGACGAACTAGACAAATTTATTTATAATGGTACTTTTTCAGCCAAATACATATTACCCGATATACGTAAAGGCGATAAAATAGAGTACTCCTATACCGTCACTGGTAGTAACCCGATATTAGGCGATAAATTTTGCCGCAGCATTTATCTGCAAGGGTCAAATTTAATTTTACATCAGTACACTACCCTGATTTTTTCTGCTACAAGGCAGATAAATATTAGATCATTTAATCTTCGGTCCCAACCTAAAATATCTATTGCAAATGGTTTTAAACAATACGCCTGGGAAGATGTGCAGGTGCCTGGTATAACTACAAATAAGTTAGAAGCTAAATGGGTAAATGAATTCGCACGCGTACAGGTGAGTGACTACGCGAGTTGGGCAGAGGTTATAAACTGGGGACTAAAAATTAACCCTATTCAAACAAGCTTTACCGGTGAATTGGCAGATTCGATTGAAAAACTAAAGAAAAAGTGCGGCGCTAACAAAGAAAAATACTTTAGGGATGCGGTAACATTTGTTCAGGATGAAGTAAGGTACATGGGGATAGAGACCGGTCCGTATTCGCACAAAGCCAATGCGCCCGATAAAGTATTCAGGCAACGCTACGGCGATTGCAAGGATAAATCACTTCTATTGGCATCTATTTTAAACGCAGCGGGCATTGAAGCACATATGGCACTTGTAAATACTGATCTACAGGATAAAATAAATGATTTTATTCCGTCAGCTGCTTTATTTGACCATGCAGTTGTAATAGCAATTATTAAAGGCAAACCAGTATGGGTTGATGCAACTATGAGTAACCAGGGCGGCAAGGGTACTGATCTTTATTTTCCGGATTACAGGGAAGCGCTGGTTTTAAAAGCCGGAAATACCGGTTTAGATAAAATAGCACCGACAGAACCGGGTAAAATAGTTTGTGATGAGAAATACAGTATTACGGAAGAAAATCTGCCTGTTAAATTTACTGTTATTAGTAACTACACAAAATACCAGGCCGATCAGATCAGGGATTACATAGCATCTTCGGGAACTGCCCAAATAGAAAAAGATTATCTTGACTATTATTCAAAAACCTACACTGGGATAAAGGCGGCGGATTCCATTATTATTAAAGATAACAGGGAAAAAGACGAACTTACAACGATTGAAAGTTATAGTATTCCTGATTATTTTAAGCGCGATTCAACGGGTAAATTTAATGCTGATTTTTATGCAGATTATATATCCAGCAAGTTGCCAGAAATAACAGATCAGCTGAAAACGGCTGTTGCTGTAAATTTCCCCTATGCGATAGATTACAAAGTTCATATCATTTTACCTGCCGGCTGGGATATGGAAAATGTTCATTATACAATTAATCGCGACAATTATAGATTTTCGTTAGATAAGACGGTATCGGGCGACGATCTTACACTATATTACCAATTTGCTTATCTGCAAAACTACATACCGGCCGATAAACTAAATGAATTTAAACAGGACATTAAAAATTTGAAAGACAATCAGCTTTATTTCAACTTTTCCTATATTCCCGATGTTGACAAACAACCTTTCCAACTAAACAGGCTCATGATTATGATTGCATTTTTTGTAATTGCGGTCTGCGGTTTTTTTGCGTTAAGAATTTATCAGAAACAAACCTCCGATACAATATACTACACCCGTAATTCTTTCCCTCCGGTATTGGGAGGGTGGCTAATAGTATTGCTGATAGTTCTGATACTAGCTGTTATTGAAATAATTTATCACGTATTTGATAAAGGATATTTTGACATGAGTCAATGGGATTTTTTTTCCACAGGCCTAAATAGCATAATAAACCGGATATTGTTGATATTTGAGTTAATAGGTTATACAATTGCCACCTGTTATTCGCTTTTTTGTATCGCGCTGATGCTTAATAGACGAGATATCACAGCGAAATATATAAAAGGGTATTATGTGTTTATTGTTGCCTTTCTTTTTTTACATTATCTCTTTAATGCCGTTTTTAAACGTGAATTTACCAATGACGATGTTGCGCAGTTTATAAAAGTGGTTATCGTATCTGCCGGTTGGACCTATTATTTAAATATTTCTGATCGCGCTAAGCAAACGTTGGTTAAACCTTATAAAAATTCGCCTCATCCAACATCTGTTAGCTGAAACTAACACCTTGATAATATTAGATTCCTGTTATTTTCCAATCTTTAAAGGAATAAGCGTTATATTTTTTAAAATATAATGGTATTTTGCGTGCAGATTCTATTTAACATTAATCTGACACATCATGAAAAGACCTTTACAATCAATCTCGAAAAACTTATTTAAACTTTTAATCCGTCAAACACTGTCGATAGCTATTGGTATAACCGGGTTGTTTGCTCCGTTTAATTCGTTTGGCCAAAAAGCAGGGTCAACTACGGTTGATTCTACAAAAGCACAGGGCGTTGTCATTCAGCAAACGGTTGTGAAGCCTACCTACCCGCGTGTGGTTGGTTATTTGAGCTTTATTTTACCGTTAATTACTGTTACCAAAGACGCTACTACCCATAACTTTAGTAACGGTGCAACCAGTATTGGTTTCCCTATAGGCGTTAATGTGCTTTACAGTGATAAATTTGGTTTTAGTTACGAGTTTACACCAACCATAAAGGCTTCTGGGGGCACGAGCAAAACGAGCAATATTTTATTTGACCCCGGTACCATGTTTCGCTTTCAGCACGGATTTACCTTTATTTCACGCCTGGCATTTGAAACATCAGGCAGGTACGGTTTTACACCGGTATTTAACCAGGTATACGCCCGCACGAAAGATGTAAACTACTTTGTAGCATTATCACTCCCCACACGGTTTGGTAATAGCGCAGAAGCATCCATAGGGTTGAACCTGCAGATCGGATTTACTTTTAACTAAGATAGAATAGCATCAACGGTATTGCTTAATCATTTTATCAGCCAGGTTTAGGATACTACCGATAAAAGTTGAGCGCTTGCGTTAGCTGGAGTTAAGTATAGATGCAGGGTTAACATGGTTAATCGTAATAAATTATAAGTTATTGATTATCAATATATTAAAAAATGTTAACTTTGAATTCGGTTAAGTTGTGTTAACCCAATTTGATGGATTTACCCGTTTGAACGCTATTATCTGCTTCAAATAACAAACCGAACCATCACTTAGAATGCCATCTATCTAAAAACAAATACCTGTCCCGGTCATGTTCAGGCTCCAGGCGGCTGTCGACATTGATGTTCATCACGTTAACCACGTTGTTTTTGGTATTACCAATCCATTGAGGTAAACCGGGACCGTTGGGGTTTCCCGTTTTTATAAAATTGGCAAAATATTCTTCCATCGTTGCCGAAACTTTGTAATCGTCGGCTGTCCAGGCATATGTTTTATTTGTTAACAGGTTGCCCAGCGCAAATTCAATTTCAGAGGCGTGTGCCGCGCCCATAAGGGGAGGGGGCATACCGCCGGTATTTGATTGCCCGCCTATCATTGCCGGCCGTGGTTTCGAAAACAGGTAACGGTAAACAGGCTTATCACCGGTTTTACTTTGCAGGTCGGCCCATTTCCAGGTGCTATAGGTGATAAACCTTGCACTTGCCAAAGCAGTAGCCGAGTTGATCACTTCATCCTGCGTAGTTCCGGGATAAAGTTTTAATACCTCATCTGCCTTATCGCCGTAAAGCTCTTTAAGTTTTTTAGCGTAGTTTTCTACGGTTGGTGTATCTTTCCCCATTAGTGATGAGTATCCAACCTCTGCCGAATTCCATCCAACCAGCAA
>CAZZUU010000135.1:0-9564 GCA_964657275.1 uncultured Mucilaginibacter sp.
GAACTTCTAACCCATAGCTCATACTCATCACGTCAGTATCACGCAATAATTGGTTTTGCATATATAAGTTAGTTTCAAACCAGGCTGCATGCTCTTCGTTGTACGGGCCAAGGTCGGGAAAGGGTGTGTTATTAAACAAAACATCATTTACCTGTTGGGTATCTGTGTCAAGTATTTCAGCGATGTCGCCGGCAACGAAAAATCCCCGCAGGAATAAATAATCGGCTAACGGATGATTATGGGCTAAAAATGATATTTTACGATATTTATCCGCTTTAAAATTTGCCGCCGCGCCATATAGAAAAGAGGGAAATTTCCGTAAATAGGTTAAAAAATTTATTCTGCTGAATGAAGGATAACCACCGAAAAGTTCATCGGCGCCTACACCTGACAGCACTGCTTTTAATCCGTCCTGATGGGCATACCGGCTGATGAACCAGGTATTAATACCATCGGTAGTTGGCATATCCATATCCGATAAGATATAGGGAAAGAGTTCATCAAAGTCGCTTTGCTGTACCAGGTGGGCAAATTTTTCGCCGTCTATTTTGTCGAGCACTATATTTTGAAATGCGCGCTCGTCATAGGCTTTTTCATTAAAATAAATGGAGATGGTTTTTAGTTGTTGCCGTTTTTGTTCATTGGCCAGCAACGTTATCAGGCTGGAGTCTATCCCACCGCTTAAAAACACCCCTATGGACGCGTCGGCAATAAGCTGGCGGTTTACAGCCATTCTTAAAGTTTCGTTTATCCGTTGTTTTGCTGTATGGATATCGGTTATGTAGTCCGTGGACGTTTTTTCATGCCAATACCTGTTGATAGTAAATGAACTATCCTGATGATCCCAGGTTAAAAAATGGCCTTTTTCCAGGCTGTACACATTCTTTAAGGTAGTATAAGGCTCGGGGATGTGGCCATACGCCAGGAACCTGATACGCCAGTTCTGATCAACTTCATTAACCAGCCCGGCTATTTTAAAAGCATTGACTTCTGAGGCAAAAGTCAGCGTGTCATTTTGGATATGGTAGTATAGCGGTTTTATACCCACCGAACCCCTAACGAGGTAAGTTTTGGCTTTCGCGATATCATACAACGCAAAGGCAAACATTCCTCGAAATTTGGCAAATGCAGCTGTTCCCCAGTGTAAGTAAGCCTCCAGAATTACCTCGGTATCAGAATTGGATTGAAATTTAGCACCCGCCTTCAACAACTGCGCTTTTAACTCCAGGTAATTATAGATCTCCCCGTTAAAGGTTATCCAGACTTTTTTAGCAACATCGGCCATGGGCTGATGCCCGAAACTGCTCAAATCAATTATTGCGAGCCTGCGATGGCCAAATACAAGGCCCTGTTGTTCATCGGTAAAAAAGCCTTCATCATCAGGACCGCCGTGCTTTTGCGCATTGCACATCAGGCGCACCTTTCCTTCAATTTCTTTAACCGGTAAGCCTTTTGCTATAATTCCTGCAATCCTGCACATAGTAGATGTTTGTTCATAGCTTCGCCGCGTAAATCACATCGTAACAATGTAATTTATTAATTATCAGTACATTATAATTGTCACCCTAACAACTAATCTATATTGCTAAAATGTCATTTTAAACTTGAAAAACTATATTAATTAACATTAAAATCTGTTAATTAATGATGCCGCAACATGCACAATTATCGAGCACCCCATATTTTCGAGCCTTAATGCTAATTGCTTTTGTGAGCGGTATGATATGATTTCACCGATAAAGCCTTTAAGCGGCCCTGCCTTTATTTTTATCTTTTCCCCGGGCTGCAAATCCACTTCGGTAACCTCCAGTTCGAACGGGCTGGCCATTAATAACTTAAGTTCCGCTATCTGGCGCAAGGGCATAGACGCTATTTTGCCCGAAAAGTATATGAAACGCGCTATTCCTTTGGTCATTAATACTTCGGTTTGCTCATGCTCCTGAATGTTAACAAACAGGTATGATTTAATAAAAGGTTCTTCCACCCATTTTTTCCGGTCGCTCCATTGCTTTAGCTGGCGATGCAGGGGCAGATAGGATTCGATCCCCTTATTTATTAAGGCCTGATGGGCTTTCTTTTCTGCACGCGGATGTGTATAAACCGGGTACCATTTGCCGGTATCCGTATTTAACTTTTTAGCCATGTTTACCTAAACACTTATGATTTAAACCACTTGAGCCAGCGCCGGAAATCCCACCACTTCTTTTGCTTTGTATCTACATAGTAGCCTGAACTTTCATAGCCTATATAATCGGAGTAATAGTAATACCTGGAACCATAATTTTCGCCAGTAAACTTGGTGGTATAATACCTTGAATGCAACAGGTCCTCGGCAAATGCATTCAGCACAATTACGGTGTTATCTAAATTATATTCGTGGGCAATGCGCTGGGGAACGGTAGCTGCATAGAATTTAGACTTGCCCGAGCGTATCACGAAAAGATTGATGTTGCTCAGCCTGATCAAGGGAATGGCATCTGAAACCAATCCGATAGGCGCGGTATCGATCACAATAATATCATACCGGAGTTTAAGATCGGCAACCAGTCCTGACATTCTTCCGGTATGCAATAACTCCGATGGGTTTGGCGGAACCGGCCCCGAAACAATGAAGTCGAGGTTAGGCTGGCTTGAATGGCTGATAATATCATCGATTTCGCACTGGTGCGCCAAGTAATTGCTCAAGCCCAGGTCGTTGGGCACGTGAAATGTTTTATGCAGTTTTGACCGTCTTAAATCTGCAGCAATAAGAATAATCTTTTTGTCGATTAACGACAAAGTACTTGATAAGTTAACTGCCACAAAAGATTTACCTTCACCCGCCACTTCTGAGGTTATACAGATCACCTTACTTTTATTTTCGGAAGCCAGGAAACTTAAATTCGTACGGACAGAACGCACCGATTCAGCGAAAATTGATTTTGGCTTGCTGATGGCCAAAATTTGCGTACTGTACTCATCGATTTCTTCGGGAAACTTTCTGATAACACCGATAATCGGCACCGTAGTCAGGCTCTCAATCGTTTCTTTGTCATAGATATACGGATTTAATATCCTAATTAAAATGATCAAGCCCAAACCTATCAAAAACCCAAAAATTATTGCGGTGCGATGGATTTCACTTTCATTTGGCGATATAGAACTGAAATTTGGCTGCGCACGTTCGATAATTGTTGCCCCCGGCAATATTCCCGACCGGTTAATCTGTGCATTTAGTTTTTTCTCCGATAAAAATGAATATACTTTATCATTCACTTCAAAATTACGTTTCAAGCCGGCCATATCATTTTCTGCGGCCGGAAACTGCGCTATCTGATCATTGATCGGTTTAAGCTGCTCTCCGATATAGTTGATGCTCCTTTCAATAACCGCATGGGTGGTATTGATATCGGTTAAAGCGGCGTTTTTTATCTGGAGTATCTTCTGGTTTATTTCGGTTATAATCCCGGCATTGCTGTTATAGGTTTTCAACAGGTCACTTTTTTCAGACAGCAGGTTATCGAGCTTGGAGACAGCAGATTGTAACTGAACATCAACAACACCTTCCATACTAAAGTTAAGTGTCGCGTTATTTTTTTCTTTTAATATGTCTTCTTTAAGCTGATCAATTGCGATGAGCTGTATTTTTAATAATGAACGTTGTGATTCAAGATCTTTGGCCTTACTTAACGCAGCATCCGCAGCCGAGCTAACATCCATTATCTTTAAGTTCTGTTTAAATTTTTCAATTGATTTTTCTGAACCTTTGACCTGATCGGACAGATATTGAATTTGCTTATCAATAAAATCGATCATTTGCGTTGCGGATTGCATCCTTTGTATGCGGTCGTAGGTCAAATACTCGGTCATTATGGCATTTAATATGTCCGCGGCAAACTGCGGGTTTGAATCAATTTCCTGTACCGAAATGATATTTGAATTTTTTGCAACTTCCGCCGTATGGAGGCCGCCCCGCACCCGGTCAACAAAATCGTCCGGAGAATTAAATTTAAAGAGATATTGAAGGTTTTTTGCCAGCTCGCCGGGGTATTTTATGCTCATGGCAACGGGCCCAATCGTAAACGGAACATTATAATTGTATTCTTTTTCGACATCCCTTCCGTTCAGGTTATAAGTGAGACTGAAAGAATTCTTGTCGACCAGCTTAAAACTGATTAATCCCCGATAGAAATTTAAGGTATCAAATTTCAATAATGTAATATCCAGTGGCTTCTGCGGATATAATTCGTTGGTGCGGTTGACCACCCGGCCCACAATATAAAAGCTGATCCGATAATCCAGGTCTTTTACTGCCGCTGCAATTACGTTACGGCTTTGCAGCACGGTGGTTTCACTCTGGATTTTTGACGGCCCACGGTCATTACTTCCAATTACACTCACGAGGTCCGAAATTTCAGATTTCTTTTCCTCAAACTTCATCGTGGCGGAGGTGGCATATGTTTTTGGCGTGTACCATAAATACACGTTGGCTATAATCATGCATATAACCACCGAGCCCGCAATCCAATACCACCTGCTCAGCAGTATTTTAGCAATTTTAAAATAATCGATTTCCTGGTTTGGTAACTTCGGCTGGATCTTATCTGTTTCTTCCATTTAACGGCGGATAAGCGTTAACACAATTAAAGCAGTATTAAATAACAGGAGCAAAGGCTGAAATACAGTTGAAAAATTTTGCAGGTTGTCATTCCGCGCCGCACGTTTATTTTGCGCTACGTAAACGATATCTCCACTTTGCAGCACAGCCCTGGGATCATTGACTGATTGAATATTGGTAAGGTCGATTACCGTAACCTCGGGATTTTTTTCCGTCCCGCGGATGATCTCTATATTTGCACCATTGGCTTTATCGGTAAGCCCCCCCGCGTTTCCCAGCATTTCAACCAGCGTGGTTTTATCCTTCGTTAACGGATAGTTACCGGTCGCTTTCACCTCTCCCAAAAGCGTTACCTTAAGATTGGTAATTTTTACTTCGATAATCGGATCTTTCAGCAGGTCCTTCCGGTACATATCTTCAATCAATTTATTTGCTTCCGCTCTTGTTAAACCAGCAACCTTTACCCGGCCTAATACCGGTAGGGCTACCGTTCCATCTTCATCTACCTGGAAACTTTGCCCCTGTGATGAACCCGTACCCAATGTACTGTTACTAACCGGGGTTTCATTTACAATATATTTAATATCCTGCAAATTCCTGATCTGTAAAATATCCTGCGGTTGTATACGATAGTAATTTATGACTGCGGTATCCTTTTGCGTGGAATGATCGGAAATATTCTTTTTTTGTTCAAAAAGCACCTGATATTGCTTATTAGAGCAGGAGGCGCAAAAGAAAAAAAGCGCCGCGAATATGAAATAATTACTACAAATTAAATGACGCATCTTTACATCAACTCTTTTCAAATGATCCATTAGGTTACGACTTCAAATTTACATAAATTTGCGCTATAACAGTGAAATTTTTGCGCAGTGCAGGATTTAAAAATCTCCATCATCACCGTCTGCTATAATGCCGAAAGTACCATTGCCGCCTGTATCAACTCTGTTATAAGTCAAGATTTTAAAAATGTTGAATATATAATTATCGACGGAGGATCGAGCGATAAAACTATCAACATTGCTAAAAGATATGAACATTATATCCATTACCTGGTTTCCGAGTCCGATCAGGGCATTTATGATGCTATGAATAAGGGGATCAAACGGGCCAGCGGTGAGGTGGTCGGTATGTTGAACGCGGATGATTTTTTTGCGGACAACGGTGTATTAAGCCTGATTGCCGATGCATTTAAGAAAAACGACGTCGATACGGTTTACGGGGACCTGGATTATATCGATAAAAACGGGACCGTCGGCCGTCGCTGGCGATCAGGCCGGTTTTCACGCCGTAAATTAAAATTGGGCTGGATGCCCCCCCACCCCACTTTTTACTGTAAAAGACAGTTGTTTGAGCAATACGGACTTTATCGCCTAGATTACGGGACCGCAGCGGATTTCGAGCTGATGATCCGGTATTTGTATGTCCATCGTGTGCGCACCTTTTACATTAACCAGGTGCTTGTCAAAATGAGAACCGGCGGCAAAAGTAACCACAACCTGGCCGGCCGGTTAAAAGGGCTTTTTTTTGATTGGAAGGCGATGCGGCACCATCAGATATCTGTTCCATTTTTAGCTATTATCGCTAAACCGGCCAGAAAGATCGGTCAATATTTTAATTTATGATGATGAAGGAAGATCGGCTGTTGCGGTTTTAAGTTTACCACCGACTGTCCATAAACGCCGCGCATATGGATTTGCAGGCCTGCCGGAACGTCTTTTGCGGGCATCCGGCTATTGATACTGCGCAACAGGAATTCGTTTGAAAAGGTGCCGAGGTACAAAAAGCTCCGGATCCGGTGACACTTTCCTGGTTTAACTCTTTCTGAGACTTAAAAAAATAAGCACCTTGCAAATCCCTTTAATCAGCGTACACGGTAGATTTGGTTGTGCTAATCCGGTTTGTCAAAACCTTCTTTAAAAAATTCCGCCAGGCTAACATCCAGCGCTTGAAGCACTTTGAGCAGTGAGGAGAAATTCAGGTCCTCACCATTTTCATAACGCCAGAGTTGGGTGCGGTTTAGGTCGTGTTTAAAAGCGAATTTTTCATAGTTACGCTCATTCCGGGCTTCTCTCAATCCCCTTATCCGGACCCCTAACTTTTTTAGCATCTGCCTGGTATATTCACTTTGATCTGATTTTCCTCTCGCCATAGGGTAAAATAAACCAAAACGATGCGTTAAAAGTACCGTTAATAAGATACTGCTATTTTTATACATCTTAATAGATGTATTCTTTTCACTTTCTTATATTTGATTAATTTTTATCAATGGACCCCAAAGAGTTGTTATCTGTTCCTGTCGGCCAGCTTGGGTTAAGCAGCAGTTTCCATGCCTCATGCGAGGCAATGGGTTTCGTAACGCTGGCAGATATCATTTTTCTGTTGCCGGAGCAACTGATCCGCAAAGAAGGATTCAGTTACCGTTGGTTGGGGGAGCTTAGTGCGTACCTGGATGAGAAAGGATTGTTATACTTATTACAGCCATTACCGGGAAAAAATTGCGATTGATGCGCTGTACCATTTTCTGTAACAGGTCCCGCATGCGTGCTGCGGTATGCTGGTCGATGCTGTAATATTCCTTGCTGAGGCTGCCCGGGGAAATTATCGGTTGCCGTTTAGTCTGGTAGTAACCGGCAAAGCATTTAAAAATGATCTTCAGGTTCTGTTTGCCAAAGACACTTTCCTCAACGAATAAACGGATCAGGCAGGCCAGATGCGCTACGGAAAGTTCGACGTGCAATTTTGGCAGATGGCCCCCTACCCCGGCTTCATCTTCATTTCGGAGTTCCAGTTCAGCCAAACCGATCTCTTCCCGCAGCCAGTCATCCACCATCGTTTTCAATGATGGCCAGCCGGCATCGTAAATTAAATGATTTGCTACGGGGCATGATAACACCGCCGCTTTTTGCAGCCGTAAATAACGGAGTTTTTCTGCCGGAATCAAACCCTCAAAAATACCGCGCATCATGTCCTGGCGGTAAGCAAAAAAGGCAAGGTGATTGAAGTTTGACCTGGAAAGCAGGCTGATCAACTGATCTTCCGCGCCGGTTTCGCGCAAATCTATTCCTAATAACCCGTTAATCATTTTTTCGAAATAGGTGAGCGAACGGAAAGCGTAGCGCTCGTGGCAGCCGATTGCCGACAGTTCATCCAACCAGTTAAACAGGCAGGTTTTTAAGGAGTTGCTGAGTTTGGATGTTTGCAGGCGCCCACTGATCATCTTTACATTTGCGGACAGTCCACACGCAAATTTTTGATGATAAGCGGCCGGCAACCGGGCATCTGCGTCAAAGTATGGCGCATAATATATTTCCATGTGATCGATAAGCGCTAATAACTCACCTTGCGCCCCGCCAGTATCCTGTTCGCCCGGCAATCGAAAAAGGGTATCCGAAATTTTCGAGATACCCTTCAATTGATAATGAAAGTAACGCACGAGGCTATAGTCAGGCCTACCAGAAAAGGCAGCCTCTTCCCAGCCTCTACGAATCCGGCTGCATAGTACGGAAATATCCATTTCGGCTATTGCGTTGCTATCGGAAAGCCTAATGGCAAAAAGCAAATTTTCAATTTCCTGCAATTCGTTTCTTAACATAAGCGGCAATAGATCCCGGGCGTTTTTGAAGCACTACCCTATTTGATAAAGATATGGGTGCTGGTGATCGTTGGCAACGAGGTGTTGCTGGTGGTGTCACTATCAGGGATACCGTTTTTACCGGTCATTGGAACATAGTGATTAAGCGTCAACGTTTTTTTTTGCGGAAGTTTGTTTGTTTTTATCATGATTTTTTAATTTTTTGTTAAATTAAAGGAATAATATATTCCAGGAACCTTTATTACAGATTCAGACCATATGGAAGCAGAAAGAGCCCTAATGACCATAAATTCACTAAGATCAACACGGAACAGGCTGGTCAAAATACCCGTATTTGTTCACCTTATTTGCTGGACCTTATTTATCGCTTACGAATTATTTACGGTTTATGCTATTTCAGGAAAACTTGAAAGGCCATATATCTACTGCATTTATTATCCTATTAATATCAGTTTCTTCTATTTGTATATTCTTTTGCTGGATTTTACATTTGACCGGTATAAAATCCAATACCTTAAAGGAATTACAGGGTACTTATTTTTAATGCTCGCCTATATATCCGTTAAGGGGATCGCTGATTATTTCCTGGCTGATCAGCCGTCTGTCCGTAATACCATGGTTTATATCCGGGATTTTTTTCCGAGAGATATTTTCAGGGCGTTATATTTTACGGTGCTGGCGACATTTTATTGGTCCGCAGGTCATATCTCCCATTTTCGAAAACAGGCGACGGATGCTGAAAAGCAGCAGCTAATCATCCAAAAAGAGAAAGCCGAACTGGAAACCCTGCTCGCCAAATCCCAAAACGCCTATTTACACCAGCAAATCAACCCGCACCTGCTGTTCAATGCGCTGAATTTCGTGTACAGCAGTGCACAAAAGTACTCTGACGATGCCGCGCACTGCATCTGGCTGCTGGCCGAAATTATGCGGTTCAGCCTGGAAGAAACCGATCCCGACGGAAAGGTTATTTTGCAAAGGGAAGCGGAACAAATAGAAAATCTATTGGCGATCAACCGCTACCGTTACCAGGAGCCGCTTTATATCGGTGTTGAAACCAGCGGGGACTTCAGCCGTTTCCAAATCATTCCGCTTATCCTGCTGACCCTGACGGAAAACATCTTTAAACACGGAAATCTGACCGAAGCGGACCATCCCGCGCAGCTACGGCTAACTACAGATGCGGCGGGCAAACTGGTTTTTTTCACCCGCAACCTGAAGAAATCAAAGAACGAACACCCGCTGCGGCGGCGACCCTTGGGTTTGCAAAATGTACGCATCAGGCTGGACGCCGCGTATCCCGGAAACTACCTGCTGGAAATTGCCGAGCCCGGCGAATTTTATGAACTGACCTTAACGCTAACACTATGCC
>CAZZUU010000136.1:0-9512 GCA_964657275.1 uncultured Mucilaginibacter sp.
GTCACCGTCAGCTCAAATCCTTCTGCAAGTAATAGCAATACTTTCTTCATGGGTTTTGGTTTGATAGCTAATATCAGGGGGGGGGAATTTGGTTAGCTAGATTTGAGTAAAGTATATCCCTTGTACCGACGCCCCAGTAAATATATAATTACCACAAAAGAACAGTTTACCGTAAATAATTCATCGCGAAGTTTTGAATTTTTAAAGGCTGACTTTAATTTTTTCGCTTATTAAATTCTAATTTCCACCATCAAACTTATAGTCAATCTATAAAACCATAAGCCCTCAGCTAAACAATTGAACTGTAGCAAATACGCCACCTCAATTGAATTACCTGGTATCTGAAATTGCTTTAGCAAGCTGCATTGCTTTTTGCATATCCGGAATGCCGTAGCCATACGGTACTACCGGGTTATTATACCTGTCGGCAGATTTTCTGATCACATACAGTAAATCTTTATTAGTTAGCTTGGGATAAGCCTGCCATAAGCAAGCTGCCAGCCCACACATATTAGGGCTTGCGTAGGATGTGCCGCTCCTAAACATCGGGTTGCCGGTAATATCAATAACCCCTGCGCCGCCCCCAAGGGCCATCACATCGGGTTTCATACGACCGTCAACGGTTAAACCAAAAGAAGTAAAAATGTCGCTTGTGCCAGATGAGTTCACCGATCCTACTGTCAACACATCAGGCGCGTCTGCCGGTGCGCCAACCCAGGTCTGTTCATTACCGGCGCTGCAAACCACGAAAATGCCTTTATTTTCCGCCATATTTGCGGCCCGCGTTACAAATGCCGTTTTTCCATCCATAGTTTGATAGGTGTAATGGTCGTTGGGCCCGTCATGAAAGGAATAAGTTAACGAGCTATTGACCATGTCAACACCCAGACTATCGGCATATTCTATCGCCGCAGCCCAATAATCTTCCTCTATAGGATATTCTGTTGTCTGATCTTCTGTATGGAATAACCAGTAGTTAGCAGCGGGTGCGGTGCCTACATAAGTGCCCGGGTGATCGACCGCCATGCAGGATGTTACCCACACGCCATGGCTGTCAATACCATAAGGATCGGCATTTTCATATAAAAATGATTTGGCACCCATGATATTTGTGTTATCAAAGAAGGGATTTGTATTCAGGCCCTGAAATCCTTCATCAATATCTGCTATAGTTATACCCTGCCCCTCGTATCCCATTTGATGCAAAGCCTGGCCATTGTTCATACTTAGGTTAAGCCACGAAGTACCGTAGTAAGCTGCGTTTCTGGTAGCTGCGGGCGATGACGGGCTCGACTTTTGACGGCTGCCACTGGTCATTTGCTGGGGTATATAGGTGACTTTTTTGCCTTGCCACACTTCTTCCACATCCTGCACAAAAGGGAGTTTTTTAATTTCATAGCTTAAAAGCTCATTCTCGCAATATACGCTTACTGTGTTTAGCCACTTGCTTTTAACAACTACCACACAACCAAGATTTTGTATCGCCTTGATATATTCGGCGGAGATCGGCAGGTCTGTATTATCAATACTGATGTTCATTTTTTGCCGCCGCGCAATAGCCTTATCAGATAGGAACTGCGAGGGGTTACCGATAGAAAAACCGGATGGGCCTTTATCCTTTAATGTGATCCTAAATTTATAAGCATTGCTATCATTAACGGTAACATTACAAGTGGCGCTGCCTTTACCGTTAAGAAGTGCGGCAGTGATTGTAGTTTCACCAGCAGCCAGTGTTTGCACTATACCCTGGCCGTTCACAGTTGCAATTCTTGGGTCAGCCGAACTCCACTTGATCTCGCCGGTATCTACATCAACATTATTCAGCCGGGCATTCAAACTGTAAGAATATAAAAGGTTTTTCGTTACATTCAAGGTCGACGGACTAATAGTTAATACCGAGGGTGCTGGATTGTGAGAAGATTTTTTGCAGGCTGTAAATACTACTAATACACCAATTAAATAATAGAAGAAGCGAACTTGAAGAGTAAATGGTCTCATGTTTAAATCTGTTGTTTATGAGCGCCGCATATCCAACAGCTTTATCAAATTTTGATTTTTTAGCAATTTGGTTTAGTATCCCCAACATCTGCGGTCTTTGGCAAACCGCTCTTGTAAATGTCAAATTAATTTACGTCAATCCAAAATAAACTTGTGTAGGACGAGTAGTGTATGCGTAACTTAATCTTCCTTAAAAATCCATCATAATGATCAATATTTTATGCAAAAAAACTGGAATTAGATAGTTTAAACCTATCGTGAATTAATAAATAAGTTTATATTGTGCATGCAGTAACTTCCGGATAAAAAAATTATAAATAGCAATCCAATGAATTTAACCCGACGTAAATTCTTACAATCCCTGTCCATTGGCGTCGTTCTAACCACAAAAAAAGGTCGGGCAAACAAGTTGCCCACCAAAGCAATTGAGCGCAGGGACCTCTTTCCGCAAGGTGTAGCATCAGGCGACCCAACAGCCGACACCGTCATCCTGTGGACGAGGCGTCCACCGGTAAGCGGAAATTTCGCCAGCAAGTTGATCGTTGAAATATCAGCCAGCCCGGAGTTCAATAAAATCCTGGCAGGCGGTACCGCAAATATTAGTGCTGATTCAGATTGGACGTGTCGTTTCCTGGCTACAGATCTTAAACCCGATCGTGAGTACTGGTACCGTTTCATTGATGATCATGGTTTCGCAAGCCGAATCGGTCGCACCATTACAGCACCCCGCGCTGATTCGGATACACCTGTTCGTTTTACCTTTGTATGCTGTCAATGCCCTAACGAGGCTGCCATGAATGCTTACCGAAAGATGATCTTTGAAGATGAGGCACGCCCGAAAGAGCAACGACTTAATTTTGTGCTGCACCTGGGCGATTTTATTTACGAGGTGACCTGGTATGCCGAAGATAATCCGAACGGAAACCGTGGCCGTCGCATCAGAAACCTGTATAAGTTTCCGCAGGGCCGAAAAGTCAGCAACTTTCATCTCCCTGCTACCCTCGAGGATTATCGTACGCTCTACCGTGCCTATCTGGAGGACCCCGACTTACAGGACGCCCGTGCCCGTTGGCCATTTGTTTGTATTTGGGATAATCACGAATTTGCCTGGGCCGGATACCAGAGCCAGTATGTGGCAGGTGGCGGCTACAGCGCTCCTGCACAAAACCAAAAAATCTCTGCCAACCAAGCCTGGTGGGAGTTTATGCCGGCAATGGTTAAACAGCCGGGTAACCCCAAGCTGGAACATTTTATTGCTCCAGCGGTGGTGGATACCCCCATGGAAAAATTTAACGACGACGGACTTTCAGAAGAGCCTAATAACCTGAAGGCGATCAACAGCCTGAAGATCCAACGTGTATTGCGTTGGGGCAAAAATGTAGACTTACTGCTGACGGATAATTGGTCGTTCCGTTCGCCTGATATGTCGACTGATGATTTTAATGTACCGGAATACCCAAGGGTAGACGCGCAGATACCTTTTGAAATCATGAATTATGGCCGGCATTACAATGGAGATAAACCACCGGAAACTATAAAATTCAATGGCAAAGACATTCCGAACCCTACAAAAAATGTTCACGCCCAAACTTACCTCGGTAGCGAGCAAAGAGACTGGTTCTTAGAACAGCTCGGGGCTTCTAATGCGCGCTGGAAAATATGGGGGCACGGTTTTGGCACCATGGAAGTGCGCAGCGACTATCAAAATTTACCCGGCGAATTAGGCGCTAAGTGGCCTAAAGATGTAGGATATGCCGTAATAGATAACCGGTTCCTTCGTGATAAAGACATCATCTTTGATTTCATAAAAGACCAAAAAGTCGCAGGTTTTTGTGTAGTTGGGGGCGATCGTCATGCGTTTCATGCCGGTTTAGCCTCTAAGGCGCTGCCGCCGAAGAAATACGAACCACTGGGCGTGGAATTCATTGCCGGGTCCATATCGCAGCAGACGCTTTTCGAAGTATTGGAAGTAACCATGGCCAAAACCCATCCGAAACGCGTACTGCACCTGATTGATCAGCCGGATGGCACGGTGATCCCTTCTATGAATGTTACCGCTTTGCATGGGGTGCTATCCACGCTCAAGTTAAAAGAGACCGGAGATATGGCGAAAGCCCGCGCCGTGCGCAACCCGGACGTGGCGCCGCATTTGTCGTTACTCGATTACGGCGGACATGGTTATGTAATGATGACCGCCACTGCCGAGCAACTTTCGGCGGAGTTCGTATGCATCCCGCGGCCAATGGAACCCAGCGGGCGTGCTGATGGCGGTCCTTTAACCTACCGTGTTGTGCACCGCACAAATTTGTGGAAAGCAGGTGAAGCGCCAAAGCTTGAACAGGAGATTATTGAAGGGGATCCACAGTATTGTATTTGAATTGTTTGCGCCGTTTGGTTAAGCGTTTTTGCTTAACTGAGATCGCCCTGAAGCAGGTACATTCAAAGAATATGAAGTTTTGTAACATCAAAAAAAACTATCGGGAAACCAACGAGGCTGTGCCGACCGAATATCCCGACCTGAAACCTATCGATCTGACCTACCTCGATACGGAGTTTTCTTGCCTTTTTGTTTTGGTGTTCCATATTCTGGCGGATATCGGTAACGGACACCAAAGCCTATAAGCTAGACGAAAACGACGAATATCACCTGCGCATCATCCTGGACGGCCGCCTGGATGCGTCCGATATCCCCGCCCACATCGAAAAATTAGGCAAGGAAATTACCGGGATAAGTTACGGGCTGATCCGCTGCGTAGACTACTCCGATAAAAATACGGCTAAGGTGCTGATGAAAAATGAGAACACCGCCCCTTACGTCATGCTCATTGGTGAGTTCGTAGCCTAAGCCACCCGCTGCCAGTCGGGGTTTGTATTGGCTAAAACTTCTGCAGCTTTAAGGGTTCTGCTCGCTGCCTGTCCGATTGCATCTACATATTGCTATGCTGACCACTGTCGGTAGTTTCCAAACTACGGGCAACTATGCCTGGAGACTATGTCTCCACCATTTGCCGAAACCAGCCAAATCGATCAAACAAAAAACCCGCCCTATTTTTGAAAGGTGGATTTTCATATATTTATATTTAATAAATCGGAATATGAAAAAGCTGGTTATTCTCATATCACTCTTATTTACTTACAGCGCGTTGCGCGCTCAAACCACTATATCGCACCAGGCTAATCATCTAAAAATTACTATTCTGAGCACCATGCTGGCCCAGGAAGGCGTGGGAGACTGGGGATTCGCGGCATTGGTGGAGTGTGATAGTGTACTCATTTTGTTTGATTCGGGCGGCCGCAAATATGTTGTACGCGACAATGCCAAAGAGCTGCATATCAATCTCTCGAAAGTGCATACCGTTGTGCTCAGCCACGGGCACCCTGATCATACCGCCGGCTGGCTCGCCCTGCGCCAGGAACTATCCTTAAACAATAAGAATGCCCTTTCGCTTACCTATGTCGCCCCCGGGGTTTTTTAACCCGATTATCTTTCCCACAGGCAGGAAATTTGATCTGCGGCCCGACTCCGCAACCTATACCATCGCTGGCGGGCGCGTTGATACGGTAAAAAGCTGGACAGAAATAGCGCCCGGTGTTTTTCTTACCGGTAATGATATACCACGTATCAATCCCGAGAAGAATTATCCGCCCACCTGGAAACGGCTCAGCCCGAACGGTCAGATTAGTAAGGATACGATACCTGAAGATATGTCTATGGTGATAGCAACGGCACAAGGCCTGGTGATATTAACCGGTTGCGGGCACAGCGGCACGGTCAACCTTGTTGCAGCCGTGCGGAAGCATTTTCCGGACAAAAAAATCTATGCTGCCATCGGTGGTTTTCACTTGCTCGCCGCCAGCGATCAGCAGATCAAATGGACAGCCAACGCTTTAAAGGATGCGGGGATCCGGTATTTTATGGGGGCGCACTGCACAGGTATCCGGCCTGTGCAGCAGATCATGGACTATGCCGGACTGAAGCCAAACGAATTTATCGTTGGATCTGTGGGCGCTACTTTCGACCCCGCCATAGGTTTTATTGCCGGGCAATTGACTATGGGGAATGATAAGAATGCCTACTTCAGGAAGCAATGAGGGCGAATACACCCGCCCGGCGAAGCTTTCGTTGTTAGTCCGGATATGCCATAAAGCGTGTTCGAAGATATAATAAAAGCGGGGGCACATGCGATTATCCCGCTGTAGTTTTCGACTACAGATAAAGTATGCCGATAGTCTGCGACTACACAAACACAAAAGCCGCTCTACTATCACAACGCGCCTTCCTATCCGAAAACAAACAAAGCTTTCCCTCCTTTGAAAATGATTTGAAGCTTGTGGCTGCGATAAATAATGACAATTAGGCCTTGTACCACGTTATTCAAAATCCCACCAGGCTGCGGTTTTAGGCGGATCGCCCAAAGTATAAGGCTCGCCTATACGCGGAACATTTACCCGGATGCCCAGCTTTTCGGCAACGGGCAGTAGCGTTTTTATAGGTTCGTTCCAGGGATGGTTAGCTTCCGGAAATTTGGCCCAGTGGACGGGCTGCAGCAAACTGGCGCGCAGATCGACGCCAGCCCGGGCGGCTTCGCCAAGGCCCAGGTGGACGTAAGGTTGGTTGTATTGTCCGCATTCGAGCAGCGCCAGGTCGAATGGGCCATATTGTTGCCCAATCTGTTTAAAATGAGAGCCATAGCCACCGTCGCCACCGTAAAACAGCCGGTAACGTCCTGCTTGTATTACGTAAGACGCCCAAAGAGTTTTATTTTGCTTGTTATAAGTACGCCCGCTGTGGTGCTGAGCAGGCGTAGCGGTAATGCGGAGCCTGCCGGGCAGCGCGGCGGACTGGCCCCAATTAAGTTCGAGGATTTTTTTAGGATCAAACCCCCAGTACACCAAATGTGAACCTACACCTATCGGCACAACGGCTATTTTAATATTGTCTTTCAATTTTTTCAGGGTGCGGTAATCCAAATGGTCATAATGGTCATGCGAAATGATCAGCACATCAATTGGCGGCATATCCTCAGCGTGGTAATGCCTGGTACCTTTAAATGCCGTAATTACCCCGGGCACCGGCCCTGCATGGTTACTAAAAACGGGATCGATGAGTATATTACCCTGCCTGGTTTTAATAAGTAAAGACGAATGCCCGAACCAAACGACAGTAGGTGCGGCAGCGGCGGGCGTCTTCAAATCAGTTTTAACCCATGGCAAAGCATAACGGGGCCTAACGGGCCCGAGATGGCCGCGGAATATGGCAGGCAACAGATAATGCTTAACAGTCGAGTCAGGACGTTTAACCAAATTTTGAAAATGGCCATTTTTGTAATTCGGCAAAGTGTCCAGCCGGGCAAGTGCTTCGCCTTCCGGGTTTTTGCCCAACGACTTTACCAGGCCACAGCCAATCATAGCGGTTAGCAGCAACGCCGCCATACCAACCCACAAACAATTCCTCGTCATACACTCATTAAGCAAACAACGGCGAAAGTTGGTCATTGTTTCTTTTTTTACATATTGGGAAAAACCAAATTGTTTACAGAATGTTGCAACAATTATTAAGGTATTAAGCTAACCTGCCGATATAGGAAATGAATTTGGCTAACCCGATAAAGACTCTTTTTATAACGCCGCTGATCTTCGGTTGCCTGTTGATGCGGCTATTAACCGCTTCAGCGCAGATCCATATCATTGAGCGCACCGTAAGGGATAGTTCTCATATAATCATCCCCGATACCTCGCTTATCAGAAAAAATTTTGGCCATGCCGCGTTTCAATTTGGGCTTGCGGAACTAGTGCCGCAAGCATTCGACCAGTTTATTACTAAGAAAGACTATGCCCAGATCTCCTTCAAAACCATTGGCCATAACCTGAACCCCGGCAGTTGGAGGTTTGACAACGATCCGCTTCAAACCAATCAATTCGGACATCCGTATCATGGCAGTTATTTTTTTAACTCGTTTCGCGCAAATGGCTATAACTTCTGGGCTTCGGCAACTGCAAGTTTCGCAGGTAGTTATATTTGGGAAACTTACGCCGAAAACCAGGCGCCGGCACCTAATGATTTCATCAACACCGGTTTTGGAGGGGCTGTCTTAGGGGAGATGACTTATCGTTTATCTAACCGGATTATAAATAATGAAAGCGTAGGCTTTAAAAGACAGCTCAATGAGGTGTTTGGTTTTTTGGTGGACCCGATGAACGGGCTTTCACGGATATTGGATGGCAAATGGGGTAAAGTTTCAACAAATACGTCACTCCGCGATTCTTCTAAAATAGCTGCAGAATTCAATACAGGAATCAGGACTATTGGAATAAATAAACAGGGTTATAGCGGCTTATATGTACATATAAGGTTATATTATGGCGACCCCTATTCAAATTATCAAACCCCGTTCAGTAACATATTGATCAATACTGAAATAGGCCAGGATGACAGCAGCAAAGTAAATATTGTGAGCGTTTATGGATCATTAGCGGGCTGGGAAATTAAGTCGACGGAATTGGTTGAGCACCTGGCCATCCTTTCTGCCAACTATGATTATATACGTAACGAAGCCTTTTTCTATAGCGGACAAAGCGTCCGGATAAACCTTTTATCAGAATTCGACCTGAGCAAAAAATTCATTATCAACACCACCCTCGGAATGGGGCCAATAATACTGGGGGCTGCGCCCGATAAGTATATTACACCAAACGGCAGGGATTATGACTATACCACGGGTGTAGGGGTTAATGGCAGCGCCGTTTTGAATTTTGCAGGCAAACTGTTTTTGGACCTGAATTATCGCGGCGGCTGGCTGGTTACCATAAACGGCAATTCCTCTCATTATTTTCTGCATACCGCATCAGGCGAATTGAGCTACATGCTGATCAAAGGTTTTTCACTATGCGCCGAGCCGGGTTATTATTCTTTATCCGGCAAATACCGGGATTATCCTGACGTATTTAAAAACTACCCGTATTTCAAAGGGTCTTTTAAATATTCGGTGAATTTATAGTCTTCAAACACAAAAGCCGCCCTACTTCCGTAGAGCGGCTTCGTAGCCCGTAGGGGAATCGAACCCCTGTTTCTAGAATGAAAATCTAACGTCCTAACCCCTAGACGAACGGGCCTTTTGTTTAAGTTTTTAAGTCTTTAGTACTAAGTATTAAGGCTGTAACGGCCTCTAACTGCATACTTTCGGCTTAAAGCCTCCCCTTATTTTGGGATTGCAAAGATATACGTTTAAAAACAAATTTAAAATAAACTTTCATTTTTATCTGAAGAGGGAGTCAGTAAAGTCGGAAAAGTCCGAAAGTCGGGAAAGATGGAAAAGTCAGGAAGCCCAACTACCCTGTCGCTTTCATACAAGAGTTTGATATTCTATATTTAGCTACCCATTAAAAGAACCTCTCCAAAGGAGATGGCAGGGTGGAGCGTTGAGCAGGCTGAACATTTGTATCGTTTTAATAAGTACCGTAATATGATATCTGTATTTTTTCTTCGGACTTTCCGACTTTCGGACTTTCCGGAC
>CAZZUU010000137.1:0-9499 GCA_964657275.1 uncultured Mucilaginibacter sp.
GGTGCGCGACCGCAATATGGGTATCTGGCAACCGGTATATTTGCGTACCACGGGCGCGGTAACCATTGGTCACCCCAAACTGGTAACTGATTTTGATCTGCCGGATACAACCAAAGCCAAATTATCACTGAATTTAACTTTATCTAATCATAGCCAAACCGCTCAAAACGGTAAACTGGTCATCAGTATAAAACCGGAGAACTTTACGGGCCTGCCAGTTCAGTTTTCAAAAAATGTATCGGTAGCCGCAAACGGCTCGTCACAGGTCGATCTTAACCCGGCAAACATTAGCCAGTTGCTTATCCATCAGCCTCATTTATGGTGGCCCAATGGTTATGGCAGGGCCAACCTGTACCGAATTCGCCTGCAATACACTAACGCACAAGGAATTGCAGACGACACTTCCTTTGTATTTGGCATCCGAAAAGTCGGTTCGATACCTACCATGGTTAATGGCTTTGTTAGGCGTGATTTTTATGTTAATGGCAAACGGGTTAACCTGGTTGGCGGCGCGTGGGTGCCCGATTTGATGGTAAACCGCGATTCTGCCCGTTATGATTATGAGATACATCTTTGCCGCAACGCCAATGTTAACCTGTTGCGTATATGGGGTGGTGGCGTTACCCCACCGGATGCGTTTTGGAATGCAGCCGATAAATATGGCGAAATGGTATGGTCGGATTTTTGGGTTACCGGCGATACCCAGGGCGAATTCAAAGGATCGCCTGATTGGCCGCTCGAAGGAAATGTTTTTGTTAAAAATGTGATAAGTACTATTTACCGCGTTCGAAACCATCCAAGCTTATTGGTATGGACAGGTGGCAACGAGGGTCATGCCCGCAAGGAATTATATGACGCCATGCGCGAAAACGTGATCAGTTTAGATGGTACCCGGCCATTTATTCCAAGTTCATCGGGGTTTGCAAAATTGCCGGCAGGATGGAAGGGGGCTTATCCCGATGGGCTTACCTCCGGAGTTTACAGCAGCGGTCCCTACGATTGGAAAGATCCGAAAGACTATTACAGACGTGCCGATGCAGGCCGCGATTGGGTGTTTAAAGATGAAACAGGTATACCTTCTCAACCGCCATATACCACTTTAGCTAAAACCATTCCCGACCTGGTGTGGGATAAAAGCTTGCCGTTTCCCTTAAATAATTCCTGGGCTTATCATGATGCTTGTGCAGGCGCGGGCCAATATGGCAAGTACGACAGTATTATGGTGAAACGGTATGGCGAGCCTACCAGCATGGTTAACTTTTCCGACAAAATGCAGTTGATGAACGTTGTTGGTTACCAGGGGATTTTTGAAGCGGCAGGCCACAAGCTCAACGAAACAGGCGGTGTAATGCTTTGGAAATTAAATTCCTCATTGCCGAGTGTGATCTGGCAGATATATGATTGGTACCTGGAACCAAATGCAGGTTATTATGCCATGCAAAATTCGTGCGAACCGTTACATATCCAATTTAACCAGGACGATTCTACAGCGGCAATTATTAACCGCGTTCATCACGCCACCGGGAGTTTAACTGCCAGCGCGGCCATTTATGATATCAACAGTAAACTGGTAAAATCCTTTAAGGTGGCCCATGTTGGTTTACCTGAAACGGGTACCCAGGAAGTTATCCCGCTAAAGGAGATTTTGACATCTGCTAAAGGCGTAAGCTTTTTAGTGCTGAATTTAACCAATTCGGCGGGTAAGGTAGTCTCGCATAATACCTACTGGCTGTCGCCGGATAACGATTTTAATGCTTTAACAGGAATGGCAGCCACGCAGGTTCAAACAAAAGTTTTAAAAGCAGAAAAAGGTATAGCTGAAAATAAATGGACCATTCAAATTTCCAATAACAGCAATAAGCTGGCATTTTTTGTACGCCCGCAATTAATGAGCAATGGCCAAGAGGTAATGCCAAGTTACTGGACGGCCAATTATTTTACCCTGGCACCCCACGAAACTATTACGGTTTCGGTAAGCGCACCGGTAGCAAAATTAGGAAAAACAACGCCAACCGTTTTGGTTGAAGGATGGAACGTAAATAAACAGGTATTAGCCTTACCGGCAAAAAAATAACCACTCTAAACAATCACAATCAGCAGGGCCCTCCGAGTAATCGGCGGGCTTTTGTGTGTACGGTGCAGAGGTTAAAACGGGTCAACCATTTTCAGGCTTCCGGACTTTCCGACTTTCCAAACTTTCGGACTCAGTTAATTATTAAAAAACAGTAACTTGAGCTTTGTAATTCCCGACCTCAATTATAACCAAAATGAAAATACTTGCCGTACTGCTTTGCGTGGTGTTTACTGCACCCGTATTTGCGCAATCGCCCGCATGGCCCGTGATAAAACACTACGACCAGGTCCACCTGGCTAAAATTGCCATGCCCGTTGGGGGGCTTGGAACCGGCGCTATTTCTATCGGCGGCAATGGGCAATGGAAAGATGTTGAAATAATGAACAAGCCTGCAATGGGCTATTATGGTTCCGTATCACCTAAACAAGCCCCTTGTTTTATGATATTCACGAAGGACGCAGCCGGTAATAAGCGTAGTAAAACGTTAATGGGGCCCATACCCGCATCCGATTACGCCGGGTCGGAAGGCAGCACGGCGCCTAATCACGGTATGCCCCGGTTCGCCAATGTTTCCTTTGATGCCGCATATCCCTTCGCAACGGTAAATCTGCAGGATCCGGAGATGCCGGTAACTGTAAAACTCAAAACATTTAACCCTTTTGTGCCGGGAGATGTATTGGCAAGCGGTATCCCTATAGCGGTTATCAGGTATGAGGTTACCAATACCACCGATCATATGCTTACCGCCGCCGTGGCGGGTTCACTGGACAATTGTGTAGGCATGGATGGATCAAGAGTTGAATTTAATAGTTTTAACAGGGCTATCGTGCCAATAGGGGCCAAACATAACGTTAACGTCTTCAGGAAAACCGCGCAAATTGAAGGTATTTACATGAGTTCGGATAGTGTGGATAAGGACGACAGGGCGTGGGGGACTATCGCCCTGACTACCCCGGTAAACCAGGGTAAAATAACGCATAGAACAGAATTTGACCCCAAAGGCTGGAACGCTAACCTGAACGATATGTGGGACGATTTTTCGGACGACGGGATGTTTCGCGATACCGTTTTTACCAATAAGGTAAACAGCCCCCGTGCCGGTTTATCAGTTTCATTTACATTAAGGCCGCATGAAACCAAAGAAATTCAGTTTTTCCTGACCTGGCATTTTCCAAACCGTAAAGACTGGGACGACAAAGTAACCCTCGGCAATTACTATAC
This sequence comes from uncultured Mucilaginibacter sp., assembly GCA_964657275.1. Classification (GTDB taxonomy): domain Bacteria; phylum Bacteroidota; class Bacteroidia; order Sphingobacteriales; family Sphingobacteriaceae; genus Mucilaginibacter. The sequence goes on from CAZZUU010000137.1 coordinate 3,296, forward strand.
AACGTTGTATAATGATGCCTGGGACGTGGCCGAAAAAACGTTGCCGCTATTACCATCACTTGAACAAAAAACGCTTGATTTTGTAAACCTGATCGCGAAAAGCAATTACCCGGCCGCTGTAAAAGAAGCCGCGCTGTTTAACACCAGCACGCTGCGGTCGCAAACCGTATTCCGCACAAGGGATGGGAACTTCTTTGGCTGGGAGGGCGTGTTTAACAATACGGGTTCCTGTTACGGTAATTGTGAACACGTATGGAACTATGAACTGGCTTCGCCGTTCCTGTTTGGCGAAATGGCAATGAAAATGCGTCAACTGGAATACAACTACGCCCAATGGGATGCAGATGGCTTGCTAAGTTTTAGGATAAGCCTGCCGTTGAAAAAAAATGGAAACTGGAAGGGCGCAGCAGCCGACGGGCAGATGGGTACGATTATGAAAACCTACAGGGAATGGCAGTTATCCGGCAATGATCAATTTTTAAGCGATGTATGGCCGTCAGTAAAAAGGGCGCTGGCATTTGCGTGGGTAAAGGGGGGCTGGGATGCAAATAAGGATGGCGTGATGGAAGGGGCGCAGCACAATACGATGGATATCGAATATTTTGGCCCCAACCCCGAGGTTGAATTCTGGTACCTGGGCGCTTTGAAAGCTGCTGCTGCGATGGCACATTACATGAAGGATGCCGAATTTGAAGCTACCTGTACTGATCTGTTTAATCGCGGAAGTAAATGGACGGATGCAAACCTGTTTAACGGCGAATTTTATATACAAAAGATACAGCCGGTTACGGGTAGGGATGCGATAGCGCCAGGTTTATATTTGGGTATGGGTGCGAAGGATCTTGCCCATCCGGATTTTCAGATCGGCGAAGGCTGCCTGGTAGATCAGCTGGTGGGGCAAAATATGGCGCATATATGTGGCCTGGGTTACCTGGCAGATTCAAACCATGTAAAGAAAGCCTTGCAGAGTGTCAGGAAATATAACTATATCCGTACTTTCGATAACTATTTTAACAACATGCGGTCGTACGCATTGGGTAACGAATCCGGGCTAATCCTTACCTCATATCCTGACCCTTCCAAACGCCCTGCGGTACCCCTTTCCTACGCTTTTGAGGCATGGACGGGTCTGGAATATACCGCTGCAACAGGGATGTTCTACGAAGACATGCCCGGCGATGCCTTGCATACCATAACCGATGTACGTAACCGTTTTGACGGTATTAAAAGAAACCCATTTAACGAGGAAGAATGCGGCAATCACTATGCCCGTGCCATGGCCAGCTGGTCGGCCATTATTGCCATAAGCCAGTTCAATTATTCTGCTGTAACCGGCAAATTTACGATTACAGGTACACCCGGAAATTATTTTTGGTCGAATGGCTATGCATGGGGCAACGCCGAAGTAAGTGGCGATAAAATGGTGCTATCCGTTCATTCAGGGACACTAAAATTAACATCCGTGGAATTAAAAAATAAAGGAACAACAACTTTTACCAAACCGGAGATATTGGAGGCAGGCAGCAAACGGGTAGTAATTATTGGAACTAAAAGTTAATGATCAATGATTAATTCTTTTCCCTACATAATTACCCTTTTAATTGCCGGTATCGCGCTCATCGTTTTGCTGACCACTAAATATAAAATCCCCGCTTTTTTTGCGCTATTCTTTGCCTGTTTATTGGTTGGCTTAGGTATCGGTTTGCCATTAAGCGATGTTATCACGACCGTTAAAGACGGGTTTGGCAACATATTAAAATCGTTGGGTTTAATTATTGTACTGGGAACAGCATTAGGTTTGCTGCTCGAATATACAGGCAGCACAACCGTACTGGCTGCGTGGCTGTTAAAAAACATAGGTGATAAACGGGCACCCATAGCCATGAGTGTAACCGGCTTTATAGTAGGCCTGCCCATATTTTGCGATTCCGGCTTTATTGTGTTAAGCGGTTTAAACCGTTCCATTGCTAAACGTACCGGCATCCCGATCACCATCATGTCCGTTTCGCTTGCCACCGGATTATATGCCATCCATTGTTTAGTTCCGCCGCATCCCGGGAGCGCCGCCGCAGCGGGTACTATCGGGGTTGATTTTGGCAGATTGATATTAATCGGTATGATAGTGGCTATCCCCGCGATGATAGTTGGCAACCTATGGGCGCTGTATGCAGGCAAAAAAGCCGCTGATGTTATTGCCGAGGATGCAATAGAAGTAAATCACACGGGCGATTATCCATCGGTAATAAAAGCTTGCCTGCCAATTATTGTCCCTATTGTTTTAATTGCGCTTAAATCTTTTTTAACAACTGGTAAAACGCATTATCATGATGGGTTATCTTCGTTGTTTACTTTGGGCGACCCGGTTATTGCATTACTGATTGGTGTGCTGCTGGCCTTTAATTGCAAACGGACATGGAAAAAAGCCGAGATCAGCAAGCTTTTGCAGGATGCTACTGAAAAGGCCGGGGGTATATTAGTGATCATCGGTATGGGCGGTGCGTTTGGCGCTATCCTGACCGCAGCAAAATTGGGCGACCATCTCAGCCATTCGATGGCGTTAGGTAGTATGGGTATTTTTTTTCCTTTCCTGGTAACCTCCGTATTAAAAACGGCGCAGGGCTCGTCTACAGTTGCTATCATAACAGCTGCCTCAATTGTACTGCCCTTGTTGCCGGCACTGGGGTTAGACAGCGAAAACGGCAGGTTGCTTTGTGTGCTGGCGATGGGTGGCGGTTCGATGATGATATCACATGCCAACGATGCTTATTTTTGGGTGATCGCAAAATTCTCAGGACTGGAGATGAAAACCATGCTGAAAGTGTATTCGGTAGCAACTGTTTTAATGGGATTTACGACGATAGTTATGGTCTATATTTTATCGAAACTATTATAATAAGAGGTCACGAATTTAAAAGACGCACGAATGTCACAAATTGGAAAGGGTATGAATTTTTACAAATATGAACACTAAATAAATCCGACATCGAACATCCGAATTCCGAAATTGGAGTCATTCCGCAATCGGCATTCCGACTTCCGCATTCAATAAATCCGAAATAAAAAACCATGCATATCCTCATCGCTCCCAACGCCTTTAAAAACAGTCTTAATGCAACGGAGGTTGCTGATGCAATTCAGCAGGGTTTGTCGTTAAGCAGATTGAACTGTACTTCAATTTGTTTTCCAATAGCCGACGGCGGCGACGGCACCGGCAGCCTGATTGTTGACACATGCAAAGGTGAGATAATCCGGAAGGAAGTTAATGATCCTTTTGGAAGAAAAATAAGTGCTTCATTCGGGTTGATCGGGGAGGGGAAAACCGCCGTAATTGAAATGGCCGATGCATCGGGATTGCGACTGTTAAAAAAAGAAGAACTAAATCCCTTGCAGGCTTCGTCGTACGGAACGGGGGAGTTGATCAAATTTGCCCTGGATGAGGGTGTAAGTAAAATCATACTTGCGATGGGCGGTTCCGCAACTGTTGATGGTGGATGCGGTATATTGAGTGCGCTGGGCATTAATTTTTTTGATGCTGATGGTAAAAAGTTGAAAGCCATACCTCAGGACCTCATTAACCTGGCCAACGTTGACAGTTCAGCGCTCGATCAGAGAATTTATGATTGCGAATTAGTGATACTTTGTGATGTAGATAATAAGCTGCTTGGCGAACAAGGATCTGCTGGGGTTTTTGGCCCGCAAAAAGGCGCGACTCCTGAAATGGTGAACGTATTGGATGGTTTTTTAACAAACTTTGCAAAAGTTTCAGTCGCTCCAACAGGGATAAATATGGCCGAACTAAAACACGGCGGAGCGGCCGGAGGGGCCGCAGCGGGCTTACATACTTTTTTAAATGCGAAGCTGGTAAACGGTATTGAATATTTTTTATCGCTGACAAATTTTGACAGTGCTTTGGATAATGCTGATCTGGTTATAACCGGCGAGGGCAGCATCGACTTGCAAACACTTCGCGGCAAAGGGCCTTATGGTGTCGCCTTCGCTGCGAAAAATAAGAACATTCCGGTGATCGGAATAGCCGGAAGTATTCCTCTTGAGAATGATGAAAACCTTCGGCGATACTTCGATGTTATGATTTCTATTAATAACGAACCCGGGGATTTGGCAGCTGCAATGAAAAATACGCAGAAAAATTTAGTACGAACGGCAACAGCCCTTGGCGATTTAATAGCCATTAGACAATAACTCTTCCTGATGAAACAAACTGATATATTGATAATCGGAGCGGGATCGGCCGGCCTGATGGCCGCAAGGAAATTGGTGAAGGCCGGTAAAAAGGTAATTGTTTTAGAGGCCCGCGACCGCTGCGGCGGCCGGATACATACTATCGATAAAAAATCGTTTTTCAAACATGTTGAATTGGGCGCCGAATTTATACATGGCGATTTGCCCGTTACACTGAATTTATTGAAGGAAGCCGGAATTTCCTACTTTCCGGCAACGGCCGAAATGTGGCGTTACCAAAATGGACAGCTTAAACAAGAAGATTTTTTTACCGATGGCTGGGATTCCCTTTTAAAGCATTTGAATAGTCTGGAAAAAGACACAAGCATAAGTGCTTTTATGAAGAGGCAATTTAAGGGCAAAAAATATGAAGGATTAAAAAATACGGTTTGGAAATTTGTATCTGGTTATGACACGGCCGATCCCAACAAAGCCAGTGCGTTCGCACTAAGAAAAGAGTGGCAAAGCGAAGATGAAAGCGCTCAGCATCGTATTGAAGGCGGTTATTGTGCTATGATAAAATACCTCGATCAGGAATGTAAAGCCGGGGGAGGTGTTGTTAATCTGAATTCCGCAGTGAAGGATATATACTGGGAACCGGGACAAGTCAAAGCGGTAACTACCAACGGAACGGTTTATAAAGCAAAACAAATAGTTATTGCGTTGCCGTTGGGTGTTTTACAGGCGGGCGAAGATGAAAAAGGAGCAGTTACTTTTCACCCGCCTATCGGCAAACATAATGATGCTATAAAGGCGATGGGATTTGGGACGGTAATAAAAATCCTGCTGGAATTTAAAGAACCTTTTTGGATGGATAAAAGCGCGGAAGAACTAGCCGGTAAAAGTTTAAAAAACATGGGCTATTTATTTTCTGACGAGGTGATACCAACCTGGTGGACACAAACGCCGCAAACCAGCAGCGTATTTACCGGCTGGCTGGGTGGCCCAGCGGCAGCTGAAAAAAAGGATTTATCTGAATTGGAACTGTTAAAATTGGCACTGCGATCGTTAAGTAATATCTTTAACCGCGACGCCGAAGATCTTCACGATAAACTAATCGCATTTAACATTATGAACTGGACAGCCGAGCCATTTACTCGTGGTTCCTACGCATATGATACAATTGCGGCTCCAACATCCCGAAAGACATTAAGTACGCCAGTTGATGATACGCTATTTTTTGCGGGTGAATATTTATATGAAGGCCCGGCTATGGGAACAGTGGAGGCAGCGTTAACCAGCGGAGATGAAGTTGCGGAAAGAATAATTGGCGGGTAAAATATTTAAGAAGTTTTTGGAAACTTCTTAAATCTAATCAGGGTTCTACCGGCTCCCAATAATTACCCGAAATAATGATCATATCCAGCAGTTTGATACTATTATCGTAATAGTCGTAATCCTTTAGCTTAAAAGCGGTCAAATAATCCCAAATTTTGTTTAACCAAGCCTGGTTCTTTTTATCAACCATGGCCGATACGCCAAACGGTGCTATAAAACTTAATGCCTCAAAATACCGGTGTTTAATATCGTTACCTGCTAAGGTATAACCGGCAGATAAATTGTAAGTATTGTTATTAGTGGTTTCCCTTATCCAACTGTTTATTTTGCTGATTATTACTTTTGAACGCCTGTCACCCGTCAATAAATAATCCGTTGCAATGCGCCAGGGATCACGGCAAGCATTGTAATTATAGTATCCGTCGTATGGCGATTCTAAAAAATTTGGCGGCGCAGGTTTTGGTTTTTTATTGATATGCACGATAAAATCCGGCACAAGGCCCGCATCCTGACTAAAATTATCCTGCATATAGCCAAAGAGTTTGTAATTGGCGTCGATAACCTTCGCCCATCTTTTATCATGAGTTACCCGCTCAAATGTCTTAAAATGTGAGGGCATAAAATCAGACGAGCGTGTGTCAAAATAATCCTTACTTTCTGTCTCTATGGCATCACTCAATAAAATCG
>CAZZUU010000138.1:0-9477 GCA_964657275.1 uncultured Mucilaginibacter sp.
CCGGCGATACGGCCATTTTTGCCAGCTCGTAATCATAATCCGGGTCGTCCATTATCAGCAGCGCGCAGGTGCCTGCCGGTACACCCTGGTACAAGGCGATAAAAATTTCGCCACCTTTATCAAGGATATATTTCTTCGGATGGTCGAGTGCTTTAAAATCTATCGGCTCCATTTCAAAGTAAGTGCTTATCCACTCTACATTAAGATCGCGAAAGGCAGCCGCATATTTATCTTCATAACTAACTATAATTACGTCTTTGCTCTCACGGATCTTTTTTTGTTCCTGCACGCGCTTCAGCAGCGATTTTTGTTCGAGCATAAACTCCCACTCGCCAATTGCTTCCCATAAATTGTGGCGGGTATTAGCCAGAATTTCCTCTACAGCATTATTTACGTCTGTAATTTGATACTCCAGCTTTTTGCTGTATTCCCTACCCCTATCCGATAGGCTAACCACGTTACGCCTGCCGTCACTTTCGTCTTTTCGTTCGCATACGATTCCTTTTTTTGACATCTCAGACACTATTTTGCTTACAGAGGGGTGAGAATGACCTACGTGCTGGGCAATTTCAGTTATCGTTAAATCCTGCTGGGATAATACATAGAAAACCGGGAACCATTTTGGCTGAAGATCAACACCAAATAGCTGATAAATTTTGGCTGCATCTTCAGTAATACCATCATTTAATATCCGTAACCTGCTACCTATGGCAACCTTCCCTGTTTGCGTGAAAAAATTTGCTTTCATCTACTTTGTTAATTACGTAATCAATTACGCAATTAACAAAATTATTGTTGAATCTACAAACAACGTTCTTGAAATTGTGGCGGATGGTGATTATTATTAATGCAACGGTCAGGAATTATCGCTCCGTTTTGGAAAATCCCTCTTCTAGTACGCAATTTTAGGCCATAAATTCAGATTATATCTTCATATTGATGAAATTTATATAAAAACAAATAAATAATTGCATTTTTTTAAACATTTAGCCATTTTATTTTAGAACTATTTAAAAAATCGTATATTCCGTCATAGTAACTGACGTATCATTAATCTCAACTCATTTTTATGAAGAAATTTTTACTTTTTACTACCCTGTTATTGGTTACAGGGTTAGTTTTTGCTCAAAAGGTCACGGTGAAAGGCGTTGTCACTGATGGCGCCACCGGCGAGAAGCTTATCGGTGTTACCGTTAAATCAGGTAGCCAGGGTACCGCCACCGATGTAAATGGCTTGTTCACTTTATCGGCCTTGCCAACTGATGTTTTAGTGGTCAGCTATACCGGCTACAAAACGCTATCTGTCCCGGTTAACGGGCAAACCTATCTCGAAATAAAACTTTCATCAGAAGCCAACCAGCTTAATGAGGTTGTTTTGGTAGGAACCCGCTCGGCAGGTCGCGTAAAGCTGGAAACACCTGTTCCGGTTGACGTGGTAAACGTGGCAAAAGCGGCGAGTACTACCGGGCGTTTGGATCTTACCGATATCCTGAACTATTCAGCACCATCTTTCAATTACAACAAACAATCCGGATCTGACGGTGCCGACCACGTTGAACTGGGGACGCTTCGGGGTTTGGGCCCCGATCAGACCCTGGTGCTCATCAACGGCAAACGGAGGCATTCAACCGCTTTTGTTTCGGTATTCGGTACGCGAGGGCGCGGTAACTCTGGTGTCGACCTTAGCTCCATACCGGTATCGGCTATCGACAGGGTCGAGATACTTCGAGATGGTGCTTCGGCCCAATATGGGTCCGACGCGATTGCGGGGGTTATCAATATCGTATTAAAGAAAACCATCAACCAACTCAATGTTAACGTAGGCTATTCCGGCTATGACGATCCTGCCTTTAACAGTAAGAATTCAGTAGCTATGGGCCAATATCCGCATGGCGGCGCCATCGATGGTAACGCCGTTACGCTGGATGCTAACTATGGGTTGGGCATCGGCAAACACAACGGCTTTATTGATTTCACTGTTGATTATGAAGCCAACGGTAAAACCTTCAGGCAAACGCACGATACCGCTTATGCCAATCCGCAGGCTTTGCCGCTTAATAATGTAAGGCGGGCAAACGGCGACGGATCTGCAAATACAGTTTCGGCCTTTTTTAACTCCGAGATACCGCTGGCCGGAACCCGTACCACTTTTTACAGCTTCGGCGGGTTTAGCTATAAGCTATCTGATGACTATGCCTTTACGCGTAATTTTTCGGGATCGCCAAACCGTTTCCCCACAGATGCCGGCGGTAACCTGATACCCGTAAGCGGAATCATTTTTAATACACCGGATGGTGACAGCTACTACAATCCCATTATCGAAACCCATAACACAGACCTATCCCTTGCTTTGGGATTAAAAGGTACATTAGGCAACGATGTGGATTGGGACCTTAGCAATACGCTGGGTAATAACACCTTCCATTTTTATGGCGACAAAACCTTCAATGCCTCTATAGGGGCCGGGCAAACCCATTTTTATGATGGCGGCCCGCAATTTTTGCAAAACACCACCGACCTTGGTTTTAACAAGCATTACAAGGATATCATGGCCGGGTTAAACATCGGCGCGGGAGCAGAATACCGCTACGAGCGCTACCAGATAAAACCGGGCGAACCTGGCTCCTACATGAACTATGATACGCTTAAAGCTACCGGGTCGCAGGGCTTTCCCGGCTACCAGCCAACTGACGCGGTTGTTGCCCATCGTAGTGTGGAGGGTATTTACCTTGACCTGGAGGCCGACGTAACCAAAAAATGGCTGGTTGACTTTGCCAACCGCCTGGAGCATTACAGCGACTTTGGTTATAACCTGAGTACCAAGTTTGCCACAAGGTATAAAATAACCGATAACTTTAACATCCGCGGTTCCCTGGGTACAGGTTACCGTGCGCCGTCGCTGCAGCAGATCAACTACAGCTCATCCTATACCAATGTGCAGGGCGGCCTCATCTCTGAAGTAAAGATCGCACCAAATTACAGCCCCATTACCAAGGCGGCTGGCATCCCAACTTTAAAGCAGGAGAAATCAAAAAACCTGGGTTTAGGGTTCACCTACCAGCCGATACCTGAGTTGAGCGTTACCGCTGATGGCTACTTAATCAAGGTGACCGACCGCGTGGTATTATCGGGCCAGTTTAGTGCGAATAACCCCGACCTCGACCCTGCCTTCATCGCTTCATTAAACGCGTTGAGTGTGTCACAGGCACAGTTTTTTGCCAATGCCGCCAACACCACCAACAAGGGTGTAGACATAGTTGTAGAATATAACAAGGTAATTGGCGACAATCGCTACAAGTTGTTATTTGCCGGTAACTTCCAGCACATGACTATCGATAAGATCAACTACCCGCCCAAACTGAGCGCAACCGACGAACTGCGCCAGGTATTTTTGAGCGACCGCGAGCAGAAGTTTATCCTGGCTTCTGCCCCACCCGAGAAATTTTCGCTGAACCCCGAATTTGGGCATAAGCGGTTCAGCGTGGGTACGCGGTTTACCTATTTTGGTAAGATAGACCTTTACGGCTATGGCGAGAACTTCGATGGTATACACCCGGTAGTGCCGTTGGATGCTAACCCCAACACCACCGTGCCCGATGAATATTTTTACAGCGGCAAAGTAGTGAGCGACATCTACTTCGGCTATAAGCTGAGCAAAACCGCACACTTCTCTATCGGCTGCGATAACGTATTTAACGTGCACCCCGACCTGAGCGGTAACCCGTTAGCCAAAGACTACGCCTTTAATAACGAAACCGGCGGCCCTACTGACGCCGTACAGATGGGCAGCAATGGCCGCCGTTTCTTTGTACGTGCCGGCTTTACTTTTTAATAACTGCCAAACTCCTTACCATAATGGCTGCCTCCTGATAAGGGGCGGCTTTTTTTTGAAGCTGCACTCCCTAAATGTATGTCCGCGATACCCCGGTAACATCCATCAAATTAACCAAAAGGGTTAACACAACTTAACCTAATGTAGTGTTAACTTTTTTAATAATTTGATAATCAAACGATTAAAAAATCAAAGATTAACAATGTTAACCCTTGTAAGTCGCTTGTTTTAAGGATTTAATGACAATTAAATGACAATAGGCGAATCGGGCTTTTGCTTATTACTGTCCCGCAGGGTTTGTCTCGGATGCCCCTCGCCACATTTTGATTTCAAGCACAATAGCCGCAGCGGGAATTCAATATTTACCCGTCAAACAAACATCGTGCGCAGGTAGTCTTTGACATATCCTCCGGGACTGAACATTAAATCAATAAGTCTATTCTGCCCGCAAACTCTTCACCGGGTTAGCCAGCGCCGCCTTAATCGATTGAAAACTGATGGTTGCAAAAGCAATAATCAGCGCCATCATACCCGCGGCGGCAAATATCCACCAGCTCATATCGGTGTGGAACGCAAAATCAGCCAGCCATTCATGCATCGACCATCCCGACACGGGTATGGCTATCACTGCCGAAATTAAAACCAGTAGCAGGAAATCTTTCGATAACTCAAGTACAATTTGCTGTACGCTTGCGCCCAATACTTTGCGTACGCCAATTTCTTTAACCCGCTGGGTAATGGTAAATGCCGATAAGCCGAATAGCCCCAGGCTGGCGATAAATATGGCCACGCACGAGAAAATCGTAAACAAACTGCCCTGCTGTTGTTCGCTGTTGTATAACTGGCGGAATTTATCATCAAGGAAGGTAAATTCAAAAGGCGTATCGGGCAGGTATTTATGCCAGGCGACCTGCAGCGAACTTATTGCCGCCTGCACATTGCGGCTATTTACCTTTACCGACATGATATGATAACCGTTGTTGGCCGGTAATCTGAATAACAGCGGGCTAATGCCCTGGTGTAACGACTCGAAATGAAAATCCTTTACAACACCGATAATTTGGCCGTTTACACCTCCGTATGTAATAGCGTTACCAATAGCCTTTTGCGGATTTTTAAAGCCAAACGAAGTTACCGCCGCCTCGTTTATAATAAAATTGTTGGTATCGGTTGAAAACGCTTTTGAGAAATTGCGCCCCGCGGCTATTTTCATGCCATAGGTGGGGATAAAGCCGTAATCGGTGCTGATGCTTTTCAGGTCCCCTTTAATGGGCTTCATTACGCCGTCTACCAAAATCGATCCTCCCTGGAAATCGAGCAGGCGGCCCGATGGGATGCGTGATGAACGGGCGACTTCTTTTATAGCTGTGTTTTTCAATAAATCGGCTTTAAAGGCGTCGTATTGCGGGGTTAGCTGTCCGTTATACCCCATTGTTAAAATAGCATCCTTATTAAAACCTAAATCGGTTTTTTGAATGTATTGCAATTGGCGGTACACCACCGTGGTGGCAACTATCAGGATGATAGAAATAGAAAACTGTAAAACAACCAGCGCTTTACGGAATGATACTCCGCCCGAGCCGGTTTTTATAATACCTTTTAAAACCTTTACCGGTAAAAACGACGACATAAAAATGGCCGGGTAAATACCGCTGATAAGGCCCACTATAAACGGCAGTAACAAAATGGGCACTAAAATTCCCCATTGCAGCAGGCTGTTCAACGTTAAATTGGTGCTGGCCAAATTGTTTATCACGGGCAGTAATGCCGCCGTCGCCGCCATAGCCAGCACAAGCGCAAACCAGGTGATCAATACCGATTCACTTAAAAACTGACCGATGATCTCTTTTCGCTGTGCGCCGATAACCTTGCGGATACCAATTTCCTTTGCCCTCAGTACCGAGCGCGCGGTGGATAGGTTCATGTAGTTGATGCAGGCTATCAGCAAAATAAACAGCGCTATAGCCGAAAATATGTACACCCTTTTGATGTCGCCGTTCTGTTCAAACTCATCGTCCAGGTGCGAGTGCAGGTGTATGTCAGTGAGTTTTTCAAACGTAAGTTTGGTACCCTCGTGTGTTTTAGCGTTTCCGCCAAGGTGTACGTATTTATCCAAAAAATCAGGCAGCTGGCTTTCAATCCTATCGGTATTATAGCCTTTCGGGAAAAGCAGGTAGGTGAAAAAATTATTACCGCCAAAATCGTTCTCCAGGCCCTGCGTGCCAAAAATTGCCGGGTCTTTTAACGTATTGAACGACATTAGTATTTCCGGGTGCAGGTGCGAGTTGGCCGGGAAGGCCTTAAAAACACCGGTAACTTTAAAGTCGTGTTTAATTTTCCCCATGTACACGTTGTCCAGCAATAGGCCCTTGTTTATTGGGTCGGCATCGCTGAAATATTTTTTTGCCATGGCCTCGCTCAGCATAATACTGTAAGGCTCTTTCAGTGCATTGTTAGGGTCGCCCTTAACAATTGGTATGGTGAAAAAGTCGAAGAAGTTTTCATCGGCAAACACGCCAGCCTGCTCGTTAAACAGCTTGTCGTTATAGCGAAATGCGGTAGTACCGATGGGCAAAACACGCGTTATTTTTTTAATATCCGGGAAAGCATTTTGCAGCAGCGGCCCAAACGGCGGCGCAATTGCACTTAAATGCAGGCTCTCCATATTCTTACCGCTATAAAAAATGCGTGTCACCCTGCGGATGTCGTTTGCATGGGTATTAAATTTATCATAGCTGCGCTCATTAATAATATAGCTTAAAATAACCAGGCAACAGGTTAAGCCAACCGTTAAACCAAATATGTTGATGAACGAAATAAACAGGTGCCTTTTGATGTTGCGAAATGCGCTCCTTAAATAGTTTTTTATCATGATTTAGTCGTTAAGGTAGTTTGCTAAACAACAGATTTACGAAGTTTTTAAAAACTTCGTAAATCTATCTACGCACCACTCACTATCATGCCATTAATTTAATATTCTGATTGTTAATGCATTGCGTAAGATTTTGATTCACAAAGGTGTTACATATCCGAACGGTAAGTGTTCGTTATTGTTACAGTGTGTCCAATGCAACCTGTTGTGCTAAACGTTTAAAATGAAGTTTTCTGTTCCCGCAGGGTCGTCTGCGACAGACCCTGCACTGCATTTATTTAGTCTAATATTTCTCGTGATCAAATGATAGGTGCAAATAGGCGTAGCTTGAATTCAAATATTTATTCGTCAAATGAGCATCGTGCGCAGGGCAGTCTCTTACACACCCTGCGGGGACGAAAAAGGTTGCACTTTAGGCGCCCGGTTAGACTTTATTACCGTTTCTTCTTAACTTTCCGCACTTCCGGACCGCAGACTCCTAATATATCTCCACCACCTTGCCATCCACACATTTTATAAGCTTGTATGTGCACGGATAAATTACCTTCCCTTTGTAATCTATCATACCGTAAAGCTTGTCTTTCGTTACCACGATATTTTCACTTCCGCAGGGTTCCATGTTATCATAAACCACCGGCAGAATTATTTTCCCGGTATTATCCGCCACGCCCATTTTATTGTCCTTTGTCAGGAAGTAGGTGTTTTTTATCATATAACCAGATATGTAATTGTAGGTGATCGGGATAATGGGGTTACCCTTCAAATCCAGCACGCCAACTTTATCGTTTAATCTTACAATATACCCCGAATGGCTTTGTGCCACGCTTTGGTAAACAAATGGAACGATGGTGCGTTGCTTCCAGTCCATAACCCCAAAAAGCTGGCCTTTTCCCACAACAAGCGGATGGTGGCCAAAACCAGACAAATAAGTGTATTTGCACGGGATAATTATCTTGCCATGGTCATCGGCTATGCCTTCCTTTCTATCCTGTGTTATTTTATATAGTCCTGGTAAACTATAATCAAACGGCATTACATTGTCGTAAACTGGGGGTAGTATAACCCTGCCATCTTCCGCTGCCACGCCTCGCTTGGTGTTCCGGAATATCCAATACCGATTTTTAGACGTATCGTTCATTATTGAGACACTGGTGTATAAAGCCGGCACAATTATTTTGCCTGTGCTGTCGGCCACGCCCACTAGTCCTTTGTTTTTTACCAGGAGTTTACCTTGAGGCTTAAGGAAATAGGTTAATGAAGAAGCGCTATCATATATAAATGGCAAAAACAACTTACCTGAAGTGGCATCAATCATTCCGGTTTTTCCATGCCGGGTAAGGATATAAATCGGGCGGTGAACGCGCCACCCCAGCGTTATTGAACTGCAAACCGTCGGCATTATAACTTTTCCGTCGCGATTTATCAAACCGTATAACTTGTTGTCGCAAACCCGGATTAACGGCCCGGCGACAACCTCATCGTATCTACAAGGTGCAATTTCAATGCCTTTATTGTTAACAAGCCCCCATTTTTTATTAACCATTACCGCGCCCAGGCCATCCCTGAACGGTTTAACCAAATCATACTTTAGCGGCATAATGGTATCCACCAGGAATCCACCGGCTTCAGTGGCCCTGATCCTGTCATACTCAAAAGGAATAATTATCCTATTTTTCAGGGAGACAACGCCCGACTTTTTATTTTGCATAGCAATAGCAAAGCCACTGTCGCTTAAGGCGATATTGTCATATTTTGGCCCGATAACCGTATTGCCGGCGGTATCGGTTATGCCGCATTTATTGTTGAGGGAAAACGGGGCCATTCCGTTAATAAAAGGGCCGATGGCATCAAATTTTGGCGGGATAATTTCCTTTCCATCTCGGTTAACAGTGCCCCATTTGGCGGTTTTACCTGTGCCGGATTGAACCGTGATATATTTATCAAATGCCAGACGATAAAACTGCATGGGGTACCAGACAAATCCGCTTCGCCTACCTCCCACGTCATTAGCTTCCTCTACGATGTAATATCCATACAGCGGCTGCCAATCGCTTTCACAAGCGGAGTATGTTCCAAACGGCACAATCGTCCTACCGCCTGCATCGACCATGCTGATATCGGCATACTGGGAGATGACGTAAAGCCAATTGCTACAGCATCCAATTTCCTGCCCGGCAAAAGGAATTATTATTTGCCCTTTACGATTTATTGCCGCCCTTTTTCCACTGGTATCCATTACCAGCGCCAGATCGTGATTAAAATCGCTGCTATTGGCATAAACAGGCTTGATAATTATTTTCCCGGACGTATCTATGAAACCAACCCTGTTAGTCTTCCACTCATCCGGGTTGACGCCTTTTATCATAAAAGCCGCCAGGCCATTTACAAAGGGCTTAACTATTATGTTCAGGTCAACGCAAGTGAACGTGTTGTAGTCCGCGATATAGTCGCCTTTCAGCCTTGTTTGCGCACACACGGCGAAGCCGTTAATAAGCAACACCAGGGAAATTGTACATTTAAACAGCATCTTCGATAAATTACAAAACAATAATGATTGGTTATTGCTTAGATGCAGTTAATATCCGAATTCCATAAGTAAATAAAGAATTATATCAGGCAACGTAACCAAAATGCACTACCTGTTATAATTTTTTGTGCATTTAATCCATAAACCCGGTTATTGTATGGCTGTATGCTTTTTTATTCAATTACAGGATTGATCGTCTGTAATTTGATTTTAGTTTGAGGTAGAAATTGCATTAACTGTTAAACA
>CAZZUU010000139.1:0-9467 GCA_964657275.1 uncultured Mucilaginibacter sp.
ATAGCCGTGACGATATTATTTTAACGAAGATGGGCTGGGCAACCGGTATTGTGATCATAACAAAAAAGTAAAAACGCGAAGTAGAGACGCGATACTTCGCGTCTCAGAATAAAGAAAATTAAACTATATAAACCCACATCGGTGAAATCAAAATAAATCGGTGTAATCATCAAAACAAGCAATGGCAAAATTAAATTTCGGCGGCAGTGAAGAAAATGTAGTAACCCGCGAGGAGTTCCCTTTATCAAAGGCACAGGATGTATTAAGCAATGAAGTTGTAGCGGTAATAGGCTATGGCGTTCAGGGTCCGGGCCAGGCGCTTAATCAAAAAGACAACGGCATTAATGTAATTGTTGGCCAGCGCAAAGGCACAAAAACATGGGATAAAGCTGTAAATGATGGCTTTGTACCGGGTGAAACGCTTTTTGAGATTGAAGAAGCTCTTCAAAGAGGAACTATCATCTGTTACTTACTGAGCGACGCCGCCCAGATTGCTTTATGGCCGACTGTTAAAAAACATTTAACACCGGGCAAAGCCTTGTATTTTTCTCATGGTTTTGGCATCACTTTTAAAGATCAGACAGGCATTGTTCCCCCTGCGGATGTTGATGTATTTTTAGTTGCACCAAAAGGTTCAGGTACCTCATTGCGCCGCATGTTTTTACAGGGTCGTGGTTTAAACTCAAGCTACGCTATTTTCCAGGATGCTACCGGAAAAGCAAAAGACAGGGTAATTGCCCTGGGTATTGCTGTAGGTAGTGGTTATTTATTTGAAACTGATTTCAAGAAAGAAGTTTACAGCGACTTAACCGGCGAACGCGGTACGCTAATGGGTTGTATACAGGGTGTGTTTGCAGCACAATACGAAGTGCTACGCAAGAACGGTCACTCACCATCTGAAGCTTTCAACGAAACTGTTGAAGAATTAACGCAATCGTTAATGCCATTGGTAGCTGAAAACGGTATGGATTGGATGTATGCCAATTGCTCAACCACAGCACAGCGCGGTGCATTGGATTGGTGGAAGAAATTCCGTGATGCTACCAAACCGGTATTTGAAGAATTATACAAAAGCGTTGCAACAGGTGTTGAGTCGCAAAAATCAATTGATTCAAACAGCAAGCCTGATTATCGCGAAAAGCTGGATATCGAATTAAAAGAATTACGCGACAGCGAAATGTGGCAGGCAGGCAAAACTGTACGCAGTTTAAGGCCGGAAAACCAGGTGGTAGAAGCGTAAAAAATAAGTTGTCATTGCGAGGAGGTACGACGAAGCAATCTCGTCGCCATGCATAACGAAGAGATTGCCGCGCTATCGCTCGCAATGACAAAAAAACAATAAAAAATGATACTCGAAGTAGCCATACTAAATGTGATACCGGGACAAGAAGACGCCTTTATGAAGGCGTTTGACAAAGCCCGGCATATCATCTCAAAAATGGCCGGCTATATTTCACATCAGTTGAAAAGATGTGTTGAAAACGCGAGCCGCTTTATATTGTTGGTTGAATGGGAAAAGCTCACCGACCATACTGAAGGCTTCAGAGGATCAGAAGAATACCAGGAATGGAAAGGATTGTTACATCATTTTTATGATCCTTTCCCTACTGTTGAACACTACGTTTAGAGATTAGACGCTCGTGATTAAAGATTAGTAAGAATGACCTAATGACTAATGACGCGCAGCAAATGACTAATGACTAACAGATGAAATGGAACGCTGAACTTTATGATGACAAACATGCTTTCGTATACCAATACGGCGAAAGCGTGCTGGAATTATTGGGTGCAAAGCCGGGCGAACGTATACTTGACCTGGGCTGCGGTACAGGTTATTTAACCAATGAGATTAAAAAGCTCGGCGCCGATGCTACCGGCATAGATGCTTCTGCCGATATGATCGAAAAGGCAGCTAAAGAATACCCGGCCGTTAAATTTCACGTTGCTGATGGCGCCGGCTTTCATTTTGACGAGCCGTTTGACGCCGTGTTTTCAAACGCAGCCCTGCATTGGATCCGGAATGCGGACGGTGCAATTAAATCTGTTTACAATTCATTAAAGCCCGGTGGGCGTTTTGTAGGCGAGATGGGCGGCAAAGGTAATGTGCAGCATTTAATTGCCGCAACGCGCCAGGTTTTGCGCAAACGTGGATATAATAAACATGCGGAAACAGAAGTATGGTATTTTCCGTCATTGGGTGAATATTCATCAAGGTTAGAAGCAAATGGTTTCAGGGTAACCTATGCCACGCATTTCGACCGCAAGACATTGCTTCAGGATGGAGAAAAAGGGGTAGCTAAATGGATAACCATGTTTGCGCCTTTATACCTGTTAGGTATCCCCAACGAAGAAAAACAACAGATGCTTGAAGAAGTTACTGCCCTGCTGGAACCGCATTATAACGAAAACGGCCAGTGGTATGCTGATTATAAGAGATTAAGGTTTATAGCAACTAAAGGGTGACGTGAGGCCGGTGGCGAGGTTTGAGATGAATCAACCAGACACAGGCAACACAAACCAGAACACTAAATTAAAACAATATGTTACACGATTCAAACCGCGTTTATGTTTTTGATACCACGCTTCGCGATGGTGAACAGGTACCCGGCTGCCAGTTAACAACCCCCGAAAAGATCGAGATCGCACGGGAGCTGGAGGCTTTGGGCGTGGACATTATTGAAGCAGGTTTTCCTGTTTCAAGTCCCGGCGATTTTCAAAGCGTTGTTGAAATATCAAAATCAGTTAAACAGCCAATCGTTTGCGCTTTAACAAGGGCAAAGAGGGAAGACATTGACGTAGCTGTTGAATCACTGAAATATGCTAAAAGACCGCGTATCCATACAGGTATCGGATCGTCAGACATGCATATCAAATACAAATTCAACAGCACCCGCGAAGCTATATTGGAGCGCGCTGTTGATGCGGTAAAATATGCCAAACGTTTTGTGGAGGATATTGAATTTTATGCCGAAGATGCAGGTCGTGCGGATATAGAATATCTGGCTAAAATGATAGAGTCGGTCATCGCGGCAGGTGCAACCGTGGTTAATATTCCTGACACCAACGGTTACTGCCTGCCGAACCAATACGGTGACAAGATTCGTTTTCTAAAGGAAAATGTAAAAAATATCGACCAGGCAATTATCTCTGTACATTGCCATAACGACCTTGGCCTGGCAACTGCTAACTCTATAGCAGGTCTCCAAAACGGCGCCCGCCAATTTGAAGGCACAATTAACGGTATAGGCGAACGCGCAGGCAATACTTCGATAGAAGAGGTGGTGATGATATTAAAAACCCACCAGGATATAGACCTGTTTACCAATATCAACACCCGTAATTTTTATGAGCTGAGCCACATGGTAAGCACGCAGATGCGCATGCCGGTTCAACCAAATAAAGCCATTGTAGGCAGTAATGCTTTCGCGCATAGCTCTGGCATACACCAGGACGGTTTTTTAAAGATGCGTGAAAATTACGAGATCATTAAACCCGAAGATGTTGGCTTCCCGAGTGCTACCATCGTGCTTACCGCGCGTAGCGGCAGGCATGCTTTAAAGTTTCATTTGGAGCGCCTTGGATTTAATATCGGCCGCGCTGAACTTGATGAAACTTACAAGCGGTTTTTAACATTAGCCGATAATAAAATAGATATACAGGACGAAGACCTTTTATTGCTGATGAATGGCGATAAATCATTGAGCGCTTCGTTGGTAAAAGAAAATAATTAATAAAGTTTAACATGAGCAAAACATTATTTGATAAGGTTTGGGACACGCATGTGGTACGCCAGATAGAAGGCGGTCCCGATGTGCTATTTATCGATCGCCACCTTATCCATGAAGTAACAAGCCCGGTAGCCTTTTTAGGTTTAAAGAGCCGGGGAATAAGAGTGTTATACCCTGAGCGTACGTTCGCCACAGCAGATCATAATACGCCTACCATTAACCAGCATTTGCCGGTTGCTGATCCGCTTTCGGCCAACCAGTTAAAAGCGTTGGAGTCAAACTCTAATGAATATGGTATCAGCCACTGGGGATTAGGCCATCAAAAAAATGGCATTGTACACGTTGTTGGCCCCGAATACGGGATTACCCAGCCCGGTGCAACCATCGTTTGCGGCGATTCGCACACGTCAACGCACGGTGCTTTCGGTGCCATAGCATTTGGTATTGGTACGTCTGAGGTTGAGATGGTGCTTGCTTCGCAGTGCATCATGCAGCCAAAGCCTAAAAAGATGCGCATTAACGTTAATGGCAAATTAGGCGTAGGTGTTACCCCAAAGGATGTTGCTTTATTTATCATTTCCCAGCTTACTACATCGGGCGCTACGGGATATTTTGTTGAATATGCAGGTGATGTTTTTGAAAAGATGACCATGGAAGGCCGCATGACGGTTTGTAACCTAAGTATTGAAATGGGCGCCCGCGGCGGTATGATTGCTCCGGATGAAACAACCATTAACTACGTAAAGGGCCGTGAGTACAGCCCTAAAGGCGAGGCATGGGATAAAGCATTAGCTTATTACAAAACTTTAAAAACAGATCCTGATGCTGTTTTTGATAAAGAATTAACTTTCGACGGTTCTACAATTGAACCGATGATCACCTACGGAACAAATCCGGGTATGGGTATGGGGATTTCGCATGATATACCTGATGCGGCCCACGCTGAAGGCGGAGCAACAACTTATGCAAAATCATTAAACTACATGGGCTTTCATGAAGGCGACTCGATGATAGGCAAGCCGGTTGATTTTGTGTTTGTGGGCAGTTGTACTAATGGGCGTATCGAAGATTTTCGCGCATTTGCGTCCCTTGTAAAAGGCAAACACAAAGCAGAAAATGTTACCGCCTGGCTGGTTCCCGGTTCTCACATTGTTGAAGCACAGATCAAAGAAGAAGGTTTACTGGATGTTTTAACGGAGGCCGGCTTTTCACTGCGCCAGCCTGGTTGTTCAGCGTGCCTGGCCATGAATGATGATAAAGTTCCCGCCGGAAAGTATGCAGTAAGTACCTCCAACAGAAACTTTGAAGGCCGCCAGGGCCCGGGTTCAAGAACCATGCTGGCCAGTCCGCTGGTTGCTGCCG
Source organism: uncultured Mucilaginibacter sp. (assembly GCA_964657275.1). Classification (GTDB taxonomy): domain Bacteria; phylum Bacteroidota; class Bacteroidia; order Sphingobacteriales; family Sphingobacteriaceae; genus Mucilaginibacter. The sequence goes on from CAZZUU010000139.1 coordinate 5,091, forward strand.
CGGCAGCCGTAACTGGCGTAGTTACTGATCCGAGAACATTAATAGAAGAATTGGTTTAAGTTAGAGATTAGAGGCTGGAGATCAGAGGTTAGAAAAAACACAATGACCTAATGACGCGAAGCAAATGACTAATGACAAAATAATATGGCTTACGATAAATTTAACATACTAAGAAGCACTGCCGTTCCGCTTCCTATCGAAAACGTAGATACAGATCAACTGATCCCTGCCCGCTTTTTAAAAGCTACGGAACGTGTTGGATTTGGTGACAACCTTTTCCGCGACTGGCGCTATAATGCCGACAATACGCCAAAAAAGGATTTCGTTTTGAACGACCCAACTTATAGCGGCAAAATTTTGGTTGGCGGAAAAAACTTTGGCTCGGGCTCCTCACGTGAGCACGCTGCATGGGCGGTATATGATTACGGATTCAGGTGCGTGGTATCCAGCTTTTTTGCGGATATATTCAGAAATAACTGTTTGAATATCGGCGTATTGCCGGTACAGGTTAGTCCTGAATTTGCTGATAAGATATTTACAGCGATCACCGCCAATCCGAAAACAGAACTGGAAGTGAACCTGGCAGCTCAAACTATTACGCTTTTATCAACCGGCGAAAAAGAAACATTTGATATTAGCCCCTATAAAAAAGATAATATGCTGAACGGCTTTGATGATATCGATTACCTGCAAAGCATAAAAACCGAGATTGAGGAATTTGCGGAGCATTTGCCGCTGTAATCAAGAGCCGAAAGCCAGGAATCAAGAATCAGGAAATAAACTTCTTTCTTGATTCTTGGTTCTTGCATCTTGATTCTTAACCTGCCAACAACCAACCAAACCAGATCCAGTAAATGGAAAGAAGAAAAATAGAGATAATGGATACTACACTTCGCGATGGGGAACAAACATCGGGGGTGTCATATTCTATATCCGAAAAGCTAACCATAACCCAATTATTGTTAGAAGAACTAAATGTCGACCGGGTTGAAATTGCTTCTGCGCGCGTATCCGAAGGCGAATTTGAAGCAGTTAAAACCATTTTAAAATGGGCCGAAGAAAACGGCTATGCCGAGCGCATCGAGGTGTTGTCTTTTGTGGATAATGGTGTTTCTGTAGAGTGGATGGCTAAAGCAGGCGTTAAAGTTCAAAACCTGCTCACTAAAGGTTCCATGAACCATTTAACACACCAGCTTAAAAAAACGCCTGAACAGCATTTTTCCGAAATCAAGCACGTTATCGATCTTGCCAAAAGTAACGGCATTGCCACCAATGTGTATTTAGAGGACTGGAGTAATGGGATGCGCAACTCTCCCGAATATGTATTTCAGTTGCTGGATTTCCTTTCTCAGCAATCTGTAAAAAGAATACTATTGCCGGATACGCTTGGCATTTTAACACCGTCTGAAACCTTTAAATTTTTGACGGATATAAAATCAAGGTATCCGAAAATACATATTGATTTTCATGCACATAACGATTATGACCTCGGCACTGCCAATGTTTTAGAAGCTGTTAAAGTTGGCGTAAACGGCCTGCATTTAACCGTTAACGGGATGGGCGAAAGGGCAGGTAACGCAGCGTTAGCCAGTGTGGTAGCCGTTATAAATGATTTTGCGCCCGAAGTAGAAATAGGCATCAAAGAATCGTCTATTTACACGGTGAGTAAACTGGTCGAAACATTTTCGGGGGTAAGGATCCCGTCTAACAAGCCAATCGTTGGCGATAATGTGTTTACGCAAACAGCTGGTATCCATGCCGATGGCGACAATAAAAACAACCTTTATTTTAACGACCTGTTACCCGAGCGCTTCGGGCGGAAACGCGAATACGCCCTCGGAAAAAACTCCGGCAAAGCCAACATCGAAAAAAACCTGCAGGAACTGGGTTTAAAACTAAATGATGTTGACCTGAAACGGGTAACCCAACGCGTTATTGAACTGGGCGACAAGAAAGAAACGGTAACCAAAGAGGATTTGCCTTACATCATTTCGGATGTTTTGGACAGTAACCTTTACGAGCAAAAAGTTATTGTAGAATCTTACGTGTTGATGCATTCCATGGGATTACGGCCTTCGGCTACTATTTCCGTTACTATTGACGGAGAGAAATTTGAAGAGAATGCGCAGGGCGATGGCCAGTTTGACGCATTTATGAATGCGCTGGCCAGGGTTTACGCAAAAAAACAAAGATGCTTACCCAAACTGATCGATTATGCAGTGAGGATTGCCCCGGGTAGTAGCTCCGACGCTTTGTGCGAAACCATCATTACCTGGAAAACAGATCAGAAAAAATTTATAACACGCGGACTGGATTCTGACCAAACGGTTTGCGCTATTAAGGCTACGCAGAAGATGTTGAATATAATTTAGAGATTAGAGGTTGGAGATCAGAGATTAGGAAAATTTAATTAATGACTAATGGCTCGAAACAAATGATCTTTAAATAGAATTTAGGCAGGACCAAGTTAAAATAAAACACACTACACAAAATAAATGAAACTAAATATCGCACTTTTAGCAGGGGACGGAATAGGCCCTGAAGTTATTGACCAGGCCGTTAAAGTATCAAATGCTATTGCCAAAAAATTTAACCACGAAATTACCTGGACTTCCGCTTTAACCGGCGCTTGCGCTATCGATGCTGTTGGCGAACCTTACCCGGATTCAACGCATGAGATATGTATGGCTGCTGATGCGGTATTATTTGGTGCTATCGGGCACCCACGTTTTGACAACGACCCCAAAGCGCCTGTTCGCCCGGAACAGGGATTGCTGAAAATGCGCAAAAAATTGGGCCTGTTTGCTAATGTACGCCCGACATTTACTTTCCCTTCGTTGATTGACAATTCGCCGTTAAAACGGGAACGTATCGAGGGTACTGATTTGATTATTCTGCGCGAGTTAACCGGCGGTATTTATTTTGGTGAGCGGGGACGAAAAGATGACGGCAATACGGCTTTCGATACTTGTACCTATACCCGTGCAGAAGTGCAGCGCCTGGCAAAATTGGGTTTTGAATTGGCAATGACACGCAGCAAAAAACTTTGCTGTGTTGACAAAGCGAATGTGCTGGAAACATCCCGTTTATGGCGCGAAACCGTACAGGATATGGAAAAAGATTTCCCTGAAGTTACCGTAAGCTATGAGTTTGTTGACGCTGTTGCAATGCGTTTGGTACAATGGCCAAACACTTATGATGTATTGATCACCGAAAATCTTTTTGGCGATATTTTAACCGATGAAGCATCGGTAATTTCCGGCTCTATGGGCCTGATGCCATCTGCGTCCATCGGTATCCATACTTCATTGTTTGAACCCATACACGGTTCTTACCCGCAGGCTGCGGGCAAAGATATTGCGAACCCCCTGGCAACCGTATTATCAGCTGCGATGATGTTTGAAGATGCCTTCGGATTAAAAGAAGAAGCAGAACTAATCAGATCGGTGGTAAATAAATCGTTAGCCGAAGGTATCGTTACTGAGGATCTGTCGGGCAAAAACAAAGCTTACAAAACAAGTGAGGTTGGTGATTGGCTGGCGAAAAACGTTTAGGAATTAATAGTACTAAAATTGTGATAGTTGGAAAGTTTATTAGATGTCCAAATCAAATTATCGCCAATGGGTATAACTAAATATCTTTCGCTGGCGAATAGCTATTTCCGAGTTGGGCTAAAGCCCCTCCTTTGATGACTATTTATCCGTTGGCTGAAGCCAACGGCAATGAATTGACAATTAAAAGCAATTCATTGCCGTCCCTTAAAAGGGACGGACGAAATAAACAAGGAGTAAGGGCTTTAGCCAAAATAGGCGATTTACGGCAACTGGATTTTTCGCCCGTTATGTTGCCGCTATTGCATTAATCTTCTTTTGGTTACATTTGCCTTTAATTTACCGGGATCAGTAATCAGACTCACTATTGAAAAACACATACTCCAAAATAGAAGATTTTGCCGACGGGCAATTGTTATTGATCAATAAGCCTTATAACTGGACCAGCTTTGACGTAGTGGGCAAGCTCCGCAATTCATTTAAGCCTTTAAAACTTAAAGTGGGCCACGCCGGCACACTTGATCCGCTCGCTACAGGTTTGCTCATCATCTGCACGGGCAAAATGACCAAACAAATCGATACCTACCAGGCGCAGGAAAAAGAATATACCGGCACCATGATATTGGGCGCATCAACACCCTCCTATGATATGGAAACCGAAGCCGACCGGCAATTTGATATTAGTAACATTACTGAAGAACAAGTAAGGGCTGCCTGCGAACAATTCATAGGCGATATTCAACAATATCCTCCCGCACATTCGGCCATAAAGATTGACGGGGAGCGTTTGTACGAAAAAGCCCGCCGGGGCGAAGAAGTGGAACTA
>CAZZUU010000140.1:0-9393 GCA_964657275.1 uncultured Mucilaginibacter sp.
TGCGTCGAAAAATAAACGACTACTAATTGATCAGATCCGAAAAGTGCAATTTTTAAGAAAGGTAACGGTACCATCACATGGCTTATCGGGCGGCGCCCGATCGGCTAACCCGGCTGTTAAATATCGTTGCGGCGTATAAAAAAAACGGGCAGAGAAAAAAACCGGCAAATCAACAGCAAACACTCTCGCTAAAAATGGTGATACCAATTCGCCCTGGTGAACATCCTTAATCTTAATTTCTAAATGTTTATTACTACAGCATTTAGCTTTGCTGGTTGAGGTTTTGCAACCTTGCACGGGGGAATTGACATTTACCGAAATTAATCGGCTACAGCAATAATGTAAATTGAGGGCAAAACCGGTAGCTACTGCTAAGTACAGCAGTGCCATTAGTATTGCTCCCGATCTTTTCATCATACACAAAAATACAATTTAAATATCGAATGCAAGTAAAAGCAACAATTCATCTGATATTTCCAATGATCAAATCCGTACAAAACAAAGAGGCCCCACATGTGCGGGGCCTCAAATAATCAAAATAGCATTTATTAAATTCCTTTTTCGTCAGTTTCGGGCAGGCTTGCTATGCGGTAAGCAGTATTTCCTTCAGGGTCGGTTACTCTTTCGTAATAGATGCCGTCGGGAGATACATAATATTTTTTGCCGTTTAAAGATACTTTACGACATCCATCAGGCAGCTGATTTACAACGTCGCCAACCTGTGGTGCGGCATCTGTAGCGTTAGGGTCAGTGACGTTAGCGCCTGTATTTAATACACCATCCCGACCGGCTACAATATATATTTTTTCTCCTTTATCATTAACACCTTCTTTATAGTATACACCGTTAAGCTCGTAGTATTGTACGCCATCTATTTTTATAGGCTGTGCTGAATCGGGCAGACTGGGTACACCAGCACCAACAGGGGGTGCAGTAACCTGGTAACCGCCATTATCATACGGACTGTAAAAAACGCCGCCATAGTAATAGTATAACGAAGAACCCCAATAAAAGGGATAATAGCCGAAAGGTAATATACCCAGGTAAAAACCCAAATGCGGATACCCGTAATAGCCGAAGCCAGGCCTGTAGAATGCGCCTGCGTTATATCCGCGCCCGGCAAAATAGCCACCTCCGGCCCTAAAGCCACGCGTACCTGCGCCAAAGCTGCTGCCACTACGGCCAAACCCGAATCCACTGGCATGAAAACCGCCGCCTCCACCACCACCACGAACGCTGACTCCGCCGCCGCCGCCGCGGCCACCACGTTGTGCATCTGCTGATGAAATTACCAGCACCGAAAGCATGCCGGTGAAAAACAAGCCGGCTGCATATTTATAAAACCTTTTCATATTATTTATTGGGTATTTATTAACTAATTTATCGCTTTTTTAATATTCGGTCCTTATAAAATTATCAAATATTTCCCATTTGACTAAAATCCGAATGAATGGTTTAATCTGTTATTCAAAAATATTAATAATTTTTAAATTTTTTTTGAGTGATGTTTTTACATCGAAACGCGAATGGTCAGAGATACGTCTCAAATGAAAGAGCTTCACCCTTTGCTATACTGTAACTATTAACTCCGTTGGAAAAATAAGCTTAAATGTACTACCTTTTCCTTTTTCCGAGATCACCTGTATCGTCATGTCATGAAATTCAGCAATAGATTTTACAATGGGTAACCCCAGCCCAAAACTATCCTGTTGCAGCGATTGCCTGAGTTTTTTAAACCTGTTGAAGATAAACGGCAGATCATCCGGGCTGATGCCGATGCCTGTGTCTGCTATGCTAACTTCAAAAATGTTACCTATTTGCGTTGCCGTAACTTTTATTTCACCGTTTTCGTGATTGTACTTTATGGCATTATTAATCAGGTTAAAAAACAAGTTAAAAAGCAGGAACTTGTTCACGTTAACCAAAATCAAGTTGTCAGCTACGTGGGCTTCATAAGTAATATTTTTATCCTGTAGCCGGATGGAGATCTCGTCATAAACATCCTGCAAAAGCGCAGCAACAGGAATTTTATCTTCTTTTAAAAACTGCTCATTTTCAATTTGCGAAATCAGCAGCAGTGTTTTAGTAATACTTTTTAACCGGTTTAATATCTTTTGCATCTCCAGCATGCGCGCCTTCATGTCGTCGTCTACATCATCACGCACAAACATATTTTCAATTTTCGACTGCAGGATGGATATCGGTGTCATTAATTCGTGCGATGCGTTAGAAATAAACTCACGTTCTTTTTGAAAAGTGCTTTCAATAGTTTCGATCATTTTGTGGATGCTAAAATCCAGCAACTCGAAATCTGAAGTGCTGGTTTTTACTTTTTTATACGAACCGAAGTTGGGGAATTTGTGAGCAATCAACTTCGTTTTAATGATGAGCCCCAGTGGCTTTAAAACGTAATTTGAATACAACTGATCGGCAAGCACCGTTAACAATATCATCCCCAGCAGTAACTGAAAGGCAATACTTTGGAGCGGTCCCGTAGTTTCATTGATCGTATCCAGGCTTATAGCTATTTCCAGCAGGTATTTCTTACGGTCGATCCGGAAATTATGGCTCAATATGCGGTATTCAATGGTATCGCCCTGTAATATCCGTTTTTCATTTTGAATGGTGTCAAGGTTTTCAATCGTGGTGTCCAACCCAAAGCTGATATAATCTTCTTTCAACGGGCTATAAAAGCTGGCGTCATTTTCGCCGGTTTGTATGTAACTTTTAATCCCTTTGCTATATATAATGTCGATCAGTTTGTCTTTTTGCTCGCGCAGCTTATTGTCGGTGTATCGCTGATTTATGTTTTTGATAAGTTGAGGCAACAATAAAACAAATATGGTTACGATAACCAATTTTGAAATAGCGTTAAAAAAAGTAAGTTTCGTTCTTAGCTTCAATTTTTTAGAATCAAAAGTCAAGAATCAGGAACCAGGAATCGCAAGCTAAGTTTCCTATCCTGGCTCTTGACTCTTGACTCTTGATTCTCTCTAACTGTTTATTTTTATCTTATAACCCAGTCCGCGTACGGTTTCGAGCCAATCCGGCGACGCGAATACATTCAGTTTCTTCCGGATGTTCTTGATGTGCGCATCAATATAGTTAGAGTCGTAATCATCATTTATAATGCTTCCCCAGATATGTTCACCCAGTTGCGAACGGGTTAGTGTCCGGTTTTTGTGCAGGATAAGGTATGCAATAAGATCAAACTCTTTCTTGGTTATAGTATTGATCTCACTGTCGTAAAAAGAAATTGTACGGTCGGTAAGGTTTATTAAAAACCCACCCAGGTCAATAATGTTCTGTTTTAGTCCAAATCTGCGCCTTGTAATTGCCTGCAGGCGACTTTGCAGTTCAAGTAATGAAAACGGTTTTGGCAAATAATCATCTGCACCCAGGTCCAGCCCTTTTACGCGGTCAAAAACTTCGGCACGTGCGGTTAATATTACACAAATCGCTTCGGGGTTGTTTTTCTTGGCTTCTTTTAGCAGATCGAGGCCATCGTAATCGGGTAGCCCCAGATCAATCAATATAAAATCATAAAGATTGACACCAATTTTTTCGGACGCAGAGGCACCGTTGAAGCAGATATCACATATGTAGTTGTAACCGGTCAGGAATATTTCCAACTCCTGAGCGAGCGCTTTTTCATCTTCGATAATCAGAACATTCATATTTTAAAAAAAGAGATAAAAAAATGTCAGATTGAAAAAAACCTCGTGTCTGTTTTTTAAAGCGCCCTCTACATTAACAGGGATAGAATATTTCCAGGACGCCTCAAAGGTATAGTGTGGCCTGTTGTATGCTATAGGAAGTTTAAAGCTATAATTTAAAACGTTAAACTTGCCGTTGTCGTACCTGAACGAAGGCGGCCCGCCCTCGTTAGGAACATAAATATTATCCAGATCAAGCCGGAATTGATGATCGATAGAAAACTTCTGCACGAAATTTTGCGTGCCGAATATAGCGCTTACCGCAGGATTAAAGGATAGATAATCCTTATCATCAAAAATACTCCAATTGGTTTCGAAGTATTTGGAGATGTTTAGTGTTAAGAAAAAATCGCTCGACTTTCCAAACAGATAGTCGGCAGTTATACTCGATTTAGCAAAATTCCAATCGAAAGAGTTTTTGAAATTTATATCATTTGAAGAGGCGGATTTTATGACCAATACGGCATCATCATCAAAAAGGAAACGCGAATAGCTGATTGTTCCCTGCGCTTTTTTTGAATAATGGTATAAATAACCTGCTCCCAGGTCAACCTCGTCAATAAACGGATTATAACCAATAACCTGCACTGCTGAACCGTAAACAAAAAATCCTGATTTTGCATTATACACCACATCGGTGCTTAAAAACGGGTATTTAATAGGGCCGGTACGACCAAAAAATAACACATCGCTTCCATAATTGGCACCTATTGAAAGGGATTGTTTGCGCACTACGGTGTCAGTGTCCGCAACAACCCGGCGATCAGAATCAGCACGGTACCGCAAACCGGCGTTAGCGTATGCTCCGTTACAAATTACCAGCAAAAGCATTACAAAAAGATATCTCATCAGTTTATAAATTGTGTTTTAAGTTTGTTAACCGCCATTTCGCCTGGGTATTTCAGGAGGTCTTTCCAATCCTTCGGGCCTGCGCTGTCTTTTCGGTTTTGGTTTCGGTTTTGTTGCTGCTGCATGATCGGTGGATTCAACCTTTTCGGGCTTTGGCTGTTTCTTGGCGTTAGCTACTTCCTTAATTTTCTTTTTTTCATCCTGCTCTTGTTTTTTGCTGTTTTTTGTAGCGGTGGTGTCTTTTAAAGTTTCATGCACAGGCAAACTTATCCCCGGTTTATCAGAAATGTTATTAATATGGTTGTTTTTTGATTTGGCTGATGATAAACATGGTGCAAATATCAATAACACGACAATATACACAAACCACTTTATCATTTGGAAGGAGGAAATGTTAAAATTCTTTTCAAATCGTGTTCCATTAAGCTGTCATTAAATTACAGCGGCACTATGGCAAAATATACGCAATATGGGCTTAAAACTAACAGGAAACTATATAACTGGGTTTTGATTTAAATAACTGCAAAGGTATCCACATCCTTATTAAGGGTCGGGTGCTTCATAACAGTTAAAGATAGCTTAATTTTTTAGATGGAAACCGAAGGCTAATATCAATTGGCAATATTTACATCCTTTGATGTGTAAATACGATCATGATCGTCAATAATTACACAAGCGATTTGATTTAACTGGTTTATGAGGTACAAGCCAGCATTAACACCTATCATAATCACCGGCGTTGCCATTGCATCGGCCAGTTCAGCACTGGAGCTTATAATGCTAACGCTTTTAATTTCGCTAACGGGAAACCCATTTTTGGTATTTATTGCATCGGCACATTTTTTATTAAGTATTGCAGGATATTTTTCTGAATTTACAGACGTTGCAATAGCCATATTACCAATCTCGATATTTGCAAAGGGCTTATTTTTTTGATCAGGATCGGCTGTGGCAATTGTCCACGGCTCGTTATCGGGCTGCGCACCCCAGGTAAGCAGATCCCCGCCGGCATTAACAATGCCACTGCTTACACCCTGCATTTGTAAAATGTACTTTGCCCGGTCGGCTGCATAGCCTTTGCTGTTTGCTCCAAAACCAATACGCATGCCCTTTTCTTTCAAAAACACCGTTTGTTTTTTTGCATCAAGTATAACATTTTGATAGCTTATACTTGTTTTAGCGGTTTTTTTATTAGGGGTATCAAACTCAAAATTATCTGTATCGGCAACGTAATAGGTAATGTTAAAAGCCCCGTGGGTGAGCTCGGATATTTGCAGCGATCGATCGATAAGCCTGAAAACTTCGGCATTTGTTTTTACAGGCTTAATACCGGCATTCCGATTTATTTCTTTAACCGAACTTCCTTCGCTAAACGCGCTCAACAATTTTTCAACCCGATTTATTTCAGCTATTGCATCATCAATGCGCTCATCGGCCCAGTTAGGGTTGCTACCAACAACGCTTATCTCAAATTGATCGCCCATAAGGCGTACAACACGACGAAAAATGATTGATTTAAGCGGAAGGGTTTTGATAGCTAACATAGGCCAAATATTATATCCGGTATACAAATAAGTAAATAACACCAGCCTTTTCACCACCGCAGATGTGCAAAAGGTAATTCGCAGCTAATGTTGATAATACTAAAATATTTGCCTATTATGAAAATAAGATGAAAAACCCTTTACAATAAACGTAAATGGGGTTTTTGTGACATAAAAACGTTTGCCGGCTTAGGCTATGGTGCCTTCTTTAAGCTTTTCGGCATTTTCAGCAAATTGCAGCGCCTCCATTATTTCCTGCAGATCGCCGTTTAATACGCCGTTCAAGTTATAAATAGTAAGACCGATGCGGTGCTCAGTTAAGCGGCCCTGCGGATAGTTGTAAGTACGCACCTTGGCCGACCTGTCGCCGGTAGAAACCATCGTTTTGCGTTTTTTTGACGTTATTTCCAGGTGCTTTTGCAGCTCCATTTCATAAACCCTTGAGCGCAGAACCTGCAAGGCTTTATCGTAATTTTTTAACTGCGATTTTTGATCCTGACACTGTGCCACAATGCCTGACGGAATGTGCGTTAATCTTACTGCGGAATAAGTAGTATTCACTGATTGTCCGCCGGGACCCGATGCACAAAAAAGATCTTTACGGATATCACTTACCTGCAGGTCGATATCGAACTCGTCTACCTCGGGCAATACCACTACAGTGGCGGCTGACGTATGTACACGTCCCTGCGTTTCTGTATCAGGCACGCGCTGTACGCGGTGAACGCCCGATTCGTATTTTAACGAACCATAAGCATCTTCGGCAATTACATTAAATACAATTTCTTTATAACCGCCCGATGTACCCTCGGTGTAGTCCACCAGCTCAGTTTTCCAGCCTCGTTTTTCGCAATAGCGCATATACATGCGGTAAAGGTCGCCTGCAAAAAGTGCAGCCTCATCACCGCCTGTACCGCCCCGTATCTCAATAATAGCATTTTTTGAATCTTCAGGGTCCTTCGGGATCAGCATTAAACGGATGGCTTCTTCCATTTCGTCCTGCTTAACCAGCAATTCATCTAGTTCAGTTTTGGCCATCTCACGAAACTCTTCGTCTTTTTCAGTAGCCAGAATTTCTTTATTACTATCAATATTGCTCATGATGTTGCGATAGATATCATATTCTGCAACAACTTTGGCGAGGTCTTTATACTCCTTATTTAATTGGGCAAAGCGCTTCATATCAGCCATTGCATCGGGGCTGCTTAATTCGGCTTCTACATTTTTCCAGCGCTGGAATATCGCTTCTAATTTCTCTAACATATTATTTTACTGAAAATCAATTGCAAAAAAGGATTGGCTAAAGTGGTTTGTTGTGATTGAAGACCAATCCCGGTTTATGCAAAAAACGCACAAAAATACGGATTTTTGGTGGATATTTATTCATCGTCATGTAATCAAATTGAGGGCGACACGCGGTATTGCCGTCCTGAAAATTAATGCTCAATTATCCTTTTTACATATAAACAACATTCTTTTATATAAACTTGCATTTCAAAACACCGATTTTGCAAAACGGCTTTGAATAATTAAACATGAGCGAGGAATTTTACCGGCAAATTTTTGATAAGCAGCAGCTTGCTGACGCTGTGCCTTCCAACAAGGAAATCACCACATGGGCGCTGCAGGTGATCCGCTTATTGTACCCCGAGCAATCTATACATAAGTTTAGCAACGTTCAGCAATTGAGGGATGAGTTTGCACGGCTCGAAGACCAGCTTTGCGAAGTAATGCGGGCCACCAAGGCATGCGGTGGTTGTGATATTAAAGTGCTGGCAAAAGACTTTTTTGACGAAATCCCCAGATTATACGAACTGCTGAATACCGATATTCAAGCCATATTTAATGGCGACCCCGCCGCCCGCAGCGAGTTTGAAGTAATACGTACCTATCCGGGGTTTTTTGCAATCTCGTTTTATCGTTTGGCACACAGCTTATTTAATTATGAAATACCCCTTTTGCCCCGTATCCTAACGGAATATGCGCATTCAAAAACTGGGATAGATATACATCCCGCTGCACAAATTGGCGAGTATTTTTATATCGACCACGGCACCGGCATCGTCATCGGCGAAAGCTGCATCATTGGCAGGCATGTTAAATTATACCAGGGCGTTACGCTCGGCGCGTTGAGTGTCGAAAAAAATATGGCTTTTACCAAGCGCCACCCTACGGTTGAAGACCATGTGGTTATTTACTCAGGGGCTACTATTTTAGGCGGCGATACTACCATCGGGCATCATAGCATTATTGGGGGTAACGTTTGGTTAACCAAAAGCGTCCCGGCTGATTCAACCGTGTACCATAATCCGGCCATAACCGTATTCAACAAAAGCAAAGACTTAATATAATGGCAGGTATTATTGATCTGATAGGCAATACGCCGATGGTGGAGATCAAAAAACTTAACCCCAACCCCAACGTCCGTATTTTTGGGAAGCTGGAAGGCAACAACCCCGGCGGTAGTGTGAAAGACCGTGCGGCGCTCAATATGATCAAAAGCGCGCTCGAAAGAGGCGATATCAAAGCAGGCTCCAAACTTATCGAAGCTACCAGCGGTAACACGGGGATAGCTTTGGCGATGATAGCCTGTTTGTATGGCTTAGAGATTGAGCTGGTACTGCCAAATAACTCAACCCACGAGCGTACCTTAACCATGCAGGCGTTTGGCGCGAAGGTAACCTTGCTGGAAGGTATTGAGGCTTGCCGCGATTATGCCGACGAAAAAGCCGCAACCGGCGAATGCTTTATACTTAACCAGTTTGCCAACCCCGATAATTATATTGCACACTACCAAACCACCGGCCCCGAGATTTGGCGTGATACCGACGGCCAAATAACACATTTTGTAAGCTCCATGGGCACAACGGGTACCATAATGGGCTGTTCGCGGTTTTTTAAGGGGGTTAACCCGGCGGTTCAGATAGTGGGGTGCCAGCCAACCGAAGGGTCGTCCATACCGGGCATCAGGCGTTGGCCCGAGGCTTATTTGCCTAAGATATTTGAGCCCAGCCGTGTTGACAGGGTGATTGATGTTTCTGAAGCGGAGGCAACAGCCATGACGAGAAAGCTTGCAAAAGAAGAAGGCATTTTTGCCGGTATGAGCAGCGGCGGTGCAATGGCCGGGGCCATAAAACTGGCCGAAGAGCTAACCGAAGGTACCATCGTATTCATCTGCTGCGACCGCGGCGACCGCTATTTAAGCAGCGATCTGTTTGGTTGAGCCGAAGCAGTATTTGTAGCATAATTTTTGACCTTTTCACACCATCACGTGCATCACGAAT
>CAZZUU010000141.1:0-9300 GCA_964657275.1 uncultured Mucilaginibacter sp.
GCCCGCCCGACAAAAACGCAACACCCGGTACAGCCGCCGGAACCGACTCTAAGAGGCAACTTATGGTTGCCTCGGCAACCTTTTCAACGCTTACGTGTTTGGAACTGCTTAAACCCGGCATTACCATGTTTGGTTTTAAGATTAATGCCCGCAGGTTTACGTTTTGCTCGTACAATTGCTCGAAAAGCACGTGCAATACTTTTCTTGTGACGTCAAAACAGGTCTTCAGGTCGTGAGCGCCGTCCATTAGTACCTCCGGCTCTACAATTGGCACTATTTCAGCTTCCTGGCACATTGCAGCATATCGCGCCAATGCGTGCATATTGGCCTCTATGCAGCCTTTGGTGGGGATAGTATTATTTATGGTAATAACGGCGCGCCATTTTGCAAACCGGGCGCCTAACCTGTAATATTTTGCAAGGCGTTCGGGCAAGTCATCCAGGCCTTGCGTAATTTTCTCGCCGGGGAATCCGGCCAACTCAATGGTGCCTTCATCCACTTTTATACCCGGGATAATGCCTCCTTGCTTTAGTATGTTAACAAATAATACACCATCCTTTGTAGCCTGGTAAATGGTTTCATCATATAAAATAGCCCCGCTGATGTATTTTCCAAAATCGGGCGTCGTAACAATCATTTCGCGATAAGCCCGGCGGAATTCCACCGTTTGCGGGATACCGGCCTCTTCAAAACGTTTGTTACAGGTGGGGGTGCTTTCGTCCATGGCGAGCAAACCTTTGTCGCCGGCCATTAACGCTGTTACTGTTTGAATAAGTTCGTCTGTTTTCATTGTGATTAAGTGCTAACTTAAAATAGAGATTGGCATGTACAATGCATTTAACAACTATTGGTGCAGATTGTTGTTTAAACAAACGTATTTAAAAAAAATGCAAAGGTGGCCAGCGTAACCCGACAGAAATCCTTTAATTAAAAAGCCCCCCGGGATTAGCGGAGGGCTTTTTAATTACCTTAATTATTGCTCATAGTTCGATAAATCGTCGTGATGAATTCTTTCCAGGTAGCCATGGTCATTAATGGCATATTGCGCGCCCGACGTATCATTGTGATTTTTCGGCATCCTGATTTTAATCGCTCTTTTAGTTGAAAACAATAAAGGTGTAAAAGCTCCCATTGCGAGCAGGCTAGTTTTTAATAATTCAATAACCATATCCTTAAAAATAAAATAAACAAACAGCAAAAGCACTTATTATTAGTTAGTTAAACGTACAAACCTGTGTACTTGTTTTACTTTTTATGTGTGCTATTACAGTTTAATAAGCGAAATTTATGCCACTTTGTTTTAGGAGATCAATTATTAGCGATAAAGCACGGCAACGCATGGTTTTTTAATAAAATTGTATAATGCTGCCTATCAAATTGATAATTTGTTATCAATCTGATATTTCATTATTGTAAGGATGTCTTTAAAAAAGCTTCGAATTAGTGAAAAACCGTACATCTTTATGAAATGCCAGGCAAAACCGAACAGTTTGGGAATTTAACGCTGATAAGCTTTTACTTCCTGCCGGGCTTCACCTAATCCGTCGATACCTAATTCAACTACATCGCCGGGTTTCAGGTAAAAAGGAGGTTTCATACCCAAACCTACTCCCGCAGGAGTGCCGGTTGATATGATATCACCGGACAACAGCGTCATGAACCGGCTGGTATAGGCTATTAGAAACGGAATGTTGAAGATAAAATTTGCAGTGGTTCCATCCTGGTAAGTTTGGCCGTTTACGTTAAGCCAGAGACGCAAACTATGCGGATCGATAATCTCATCTTTAGTTGCCAGGAAAGGGCCAAGCGGCGCAAAGGTATCGCAGCCTTTTCCTTTATCCCAGGTCCCTCCCATTTCCAGCTGAAACTCGCGTTCTGAAACATCATTGTGCAATAAATATCCGGCAACGTGATCCATAGCCTCGGCTTCATCAACATAACTTGCTTTTTTACCGATAACCACTGCCAGCTCCACCTCCCAATCGGTTTTGGTTGAGTTTTTTGGTATGATGATATCATCATTAGGGCCAATTATTGCAGTTGTGGACTTCATAAATATCACCGGCTCAGATGGCGGCGTGGCATTGGTTTCTTTAGCATGATCTACATAGTTTAATCCTATGCATACAATTTTTGAAGGCCGCGCCAACGGACTTCCCAAACGCACATCATCAGCGATTTCGACAAGCATATTATCATTAACAAAATCCGATAAACGCGCCAGCCCGTTTGTTTCGAAAAATTGCTCACCATAATCTTCGCCAAAAGCAGAGGTATCGTATTTTTTGTCGTTTATAATCACCCCGGTTTTTTCTTTTCCCGGTGCTCCAAATCTGATCAGCTTCATTTTATTTTGTGGTTAGTTCAATAATGGTGTCAACAGCATCCGAATTTATATGATTGGTATATAAAAACACACCTTCCGGCTGTTGCTTAAACTTAATAGCGCTGCCATCCTCCTTTAGGTTTGCTTTGGTTACTTTACCTTTAACCAATGGCAGAAAGATATAGGGCTGTTGCGGTGCGTTTAATACATGGGCATAAAGCGTATTATTTTTATAAGTTACTACCCCCCATTGCTGCGGTGCTACCAGGTTACCGCGTGTGCCATATATACTTTCGCCATTCTTTTGCAGCCAGTCGCCAACTTTTGCAAGGGTATCAGCAAACTCCGGTTGGATCTTTCCGTTTGGCATGGGGCCGATGTTCAGTAAAAAGTTAGCATCCCTACCTGCTGCATTAACCAGGTAATGAATGATCTGCTTAGCCGATTTGTAGTTCCTGTCGTTAATATTAAAGCCCCAGCTGTTATTAATCGTTTCGCAGGTTTCTAAAGGCAACGAAGAGATTTTTGAATCGGCGCTAAAACCGGTGTTGTTATTCCCGGGCAGGTCTTTTTCAAACATCTGGAAATCTTCGCCCGGCTTCACTGCCTGGTGATGGTTATTGCCGATGAGTATGGCCGGGTTCAGCTTGTGGATAAGCCCGTAAATTTCATCATAATGCCAGTTTACTTTTGGCCGCTCCCAGTTACCATCAAACCAAATCCCTTTCACACCGGGATAATTAGTGATCAACTCGGTAAGCTGCGTCTTCATAAAATTGATGTAGTTGTTCCAATCGCCCTTAACGGGGGCGCCGTCCACTATCGGGCTTCCAAAAGCATAATCGGGCCGCCCCCAATCCAATAATGAATAATAAAAATGAAGTTCGATACCTTCTTTCTGGCACTCCTGCGCCAGTTCCATCAAGGGATCTTTATGGTAAGGGGTGGCATCCACAATGTTGTAGGGTGTGGCTTTTGTACCGAACATACTGAAACCATCATGGTGGCGCGTAGTAATTGTAATATATTTCATACCCGCCCTCTTAGCAAACTGCACCCATTCCTTCGCATTAAAGCCCTGCGGGTTAAAAAAATCGGCGAGGCGTTTGTAATTGTTGTAAGGTATTTTTCGCTCGTGCATTACCCATTCACCATCGCCTAATTCGCTGTAAATACCCCAATGGATAAACAGCCCGAACTTCATATCCCTGAAATTATCCCTTGACGCTAAGTTATCAACCGTTGGCGTATAAGTAGTTTGTGCCCTGACATGCACACAACAAATAACGAATGCAAAAAACGAAAGTTTTTTTATCATAGCTTGTTGATTTCGGATTTCGGAATTTCCATTTCGGATTTATTTTTATATCGGATTTATATAACTGAAATTTGCAGATTTTTAACTAATCTTAAACTTTCTTCAATTCTGAAATCGAACATCCGAAATCCGAAAGTGTACTTATCAATTATTCAAAGTAATAAACCCACCGTCTATCGGGTAATCGCACCCGGTTATAAAACCTGCTTCGTCTGAACATAGATACAAAGCCAGCGCGGCTACCTCCTCGGGTTTCCCCATACGGCCGATGGGCTGCGTTTTAGATAACTTTTCAAACATCTCCGCTTCGTTTCCGGGATAATTTTTTGATATAAAACCATCTACAAAAGGCGTATGTATCCTTGCGGGACTTATACTATTACAACGGATATTCTCACCAAGGTAATCGCGGGCAACCGATAAAGTCATGGCATGTATTGCGCCTTTGCTGGTAGAATAGGCAAAACGATCAGGCAGGCCGATGTGTGCCGCTATAGACGCTGCGTTTAAAATAACTCCGCCGTTGTTGGCTTTCATTAAGGGGATGGCAGCAAACAAACAGTTGTAAACACCTTTGATATTCACATTATATATCCTGTCGAAATCGGCTTCCGACGTATTATGCACTTTGCCAACATGGGCAATACCGGCGTTATTTATCAAAATATCCAGCTTGCCTATCTTGCCAAAAGTATCTACCACCTGCTGCTGATTACTTACATCGCAGGTATAATTGAATACTTTTCCGTTAGCTTCTGTAATTTCTTTTACCGTACCGGCTGCTGCGGCATCACTTAACTCGAGTATATGGACGGTGGCGCCCTGCTTTGCAAAAAGAACACACATAGCCTTGCCTATCCCGCTGCCGCCACCGGTAATTATTACTGATTTATTGGTTAGTTTAAACATTTGGCCCCCTCTAAATCTCCTCCGCCGGTTGGCGGAGAGACTTTTTTTATTTCTTTAAAAAACATTTCCCGCGGGGCCTATAATGACACTCCCCTTTTCCAGGGGATGAAATCATCCTGCCCCAATTGAACGGCCTTTGGTTCAATTTCTCCGCTGGCTACCTGTATTACATAATCTAATATACGCTCACCGGCTTGCTCTACAGTTTCTTCACCTTCTATAATGGTTCCGCAATTGATATCAATAATGTCAGGCATTCTTTTAGCCATCGCCGTATTGGTCGATAGCTTAATAACCGGCGTAACCGGGTTGCCCGTAGGCGTACCCAGGCCCGTTGTAAATAATACTATATTGGCGCCGGCCGCTACTTCGGCAGTGGTGCTTTCTACATCGCTGCCGGGTGTGCAAAGTAGGTTGAGGCCGCTTTTTTTAACCTTTTCGGGATAATCAAGCACATCAATCACGGGTGAAGTACCGCCTTTTTTAGCCGCACCTGCTGATTTTATGGCATCGGTGATCAACCCATCTTTGATATTACCCGGCGAAGGGTTAGCGTAAAACCCGGAGCCATCAGCAACTGCCCTTGCGTTGTAAGCCGTCATCAGCTGCATAAAATGATTGGCTTTTTCCTCGTCCACACAGCGGTCGCTTAGTTCCTGCTCAACACCGCAAAGTTCCGGAAACTCGGAAAGAATTACTGCGCCACCCAAAGAAACCAGCAGATCAGAAACATAACCCAATGCAGGGTTTGCCGATATGCCAGAAAAACCATCAGAACCGCCGCACTCTAAACCTATACACAATTTTGATAGCGGTGCCGGTTGCCGCTCCGTTTGATTTGCCTTTACCAAACCGGCAAAGGTTTGCTTTAATGCCTGCTGCATCAGGTCGCTTTCGGTGCCTATCTTTTGCTGTTCCAGTATTACCAACGGCTTACTGAAATTGGCATCCCGTGCTATAATTTCCTGCTCCAGAATACTTACCTGCGCATTCTGGCAGCCGAGGCTCAATATGGTTGCCCCCGCAACATTGGGATGCGTAACATAGCCCGCAATCAGGCCGCATAGGGTTTGCGCATCTGAGCGGGTGCAGCCGCAACCCATTTCGTGCGTAAGGAACTTTATGCCGTCAATGTTTTTAAACAGGCGTTTTGAATGTGGGTTCTCCGCTGTAGCCTGTATGTCAACGTTCAGAATTTCTTCTACCGATTTCCCGGCCTGGTAGAGCCCGATCAGCTGATCTACGTCACCTTCATAACTCTTGGCTTTTTTATAGCCTAATTTGTCGGTCAAAGCGTCTTTCAGCACGTTGATATTCCTGTTCTCGCAAAAAACCAACGGCACCACTATCCAGTAATTTGCAGTGCCTACCGAGCCGTCGGCGCGGGGGTAGCCCATAAATGTTTTCCCATTGAATTTGCCCGTGTCGGGCGGGTGCCAGTCCAGCTTACGCTCACCTAAGTGAAACTCATTTGAAGCATGATGAACAGTTTGCGTGCTAATTGGGCCGCCTTGCGGGATCGGCAACGTTGCCTTGCCCACCAACACGCCGTACATGTAAATTTCCTGGCCGGTTTGCAGGTCAACCAAACTGAATTTATGTTTGGCGGCTATATTATCTGTTAAGACGAAAGACTGCCCTTCAAAATCAATAACTGTTCCCTTTGCAAGGTCCAGCAGGGCTACTAAAACATTATCTTTCGGGTGTATCCTTAAATAGGTATTCTTTTGTGCTGACATTGTTATAACTGAAATATTTTATTCATTAAAACCCATTTTTCGCCTTTGAGCGCTTTTTTTAGCGGCTGCTGGTAGTTCCACATCAGGGTTTCCCATTCCTGCACCTTCGGATTGGCAGCATCCATTGAACCCTTTTTTTCAAAGCTAAAACTTTCATCCGTTTCCATTATCATAAACAGGCGGTTATCATACCGGTAAATTTCCATTTTGGTGATGCCTGAGCTTGTAATGCTCTCTAATATCTCGGGCCACACAGCAATATGATATTTTTCATATTCAGAAATCAGGGACGGATCGTCTTTAAGATCAAGGGTTAAACAATACTTACGCATTCAGATTTATTTTTGGCAGACCAGGTAGCCTGAGGTAAAATTCAGGGCTAAATTAGGCAATTCATGCAAATTATATGCTTTTATTGATACTTTTTTACCCTACATAAAGAAAGATACTTAAAAATTTATAACGAAAAGACAGCAGAAGAATCAGTTAAAATATTATTATTGTAATGAATTGAAAATTGTCTGCTTTTATTAATGGTTGCAAAAAAAAGAATACTCTTAGTAGGTCATAATTTTAGCCCGGAGCCCACGGGGATCGGAAAATACAGCGGTGAAATGATGGAATGGTTAACTAAGCATGGGCACGATTGCACTGTGGTAACCACTTATCCTTATTATCCTCATTGGAAAACTCAGGCACCATACAAAAATGGGTGGTACAAAAAGGAGGTGATCTCCTACCCGGATAGCGACACAAAACTTACCGTTTATAGGTGCCCTTTGTATGTCCCCAAAAATTTGAGCGGAAAAAACCGGATGATACACGATTTCTCGTTCGTGGTATCGATGTTTTTTGCGTTAATGAAGCTGACCGTATTTAATAAACGCTTTGATTACATCATTACTATCGCGCCGCCATTCCACCTGAGTTTTATTTCGATGTTTTACCGCAAAATAAAAGGTGGCAAGCTTGTATATCACGTGCAAGACCTGCAAATAGAGGCAGCGCAGGAATCGAAACTGCTCAAAGGCGCTAAGTTGTTCAATTTTCTGTATAAAGCAGAAAAGGTTTTGCTCAAAAATAGCGATGTGTTGAGCAGTATATCACAGGGCATGATCAACCGGATTGAAATTAAAGCTGATCGTAAAGTTATTTTCTTTCCAAACTGGGTGGAGACTTCGGTGTTTTTACCTGTAGAAGATAAAACCGGGTTAAAAGAAAAATGGGGGTTTAATGACAGCCAGTTTGTTTGCCTGTATTCGGGAAGTATAGGCGAGAAGCAGGGATTGGAAAACATAATTTATGCTGCCGATATTTTAAAGGAGCATAAAAACATCCAGTTCGTCATCTGCGGTACTGGCCCGTACAAAAGTAAGTTGCAGGATATGGTTGAAAGCCAGGGTTTAAAGAATGTAACTTTTCTTCCCTTACAGCCTAAAGAGGATTTTAATAACTTCTTAAATATGGCCGACTTGCACCTGATCATACAAAAAGCCTTTATGGGCGACCTGGTTATGCCATCCAAATTGCAGGCCATACTTTCTATCGGGGGTGTAAGCCTGGTAACCGCCGAAAAAGGCACTTCGTTACAGGAATTGTTTGAAAAATTTGATGTTGGTTTTGTCATCCAGCCTGACGATCATACTAAGCTCGCCAAAAGCATCCGCGAAATATCAACTTTAAATTCAGCAGATAAACAGGCTAACGCCCGTAAATACGCGTTGCAGTATTTAAATATTGATAATGTAATGACTAAATTCCTTGAAGACCTGTTACTTAATTAAAGTGAATAAAAGACGCAATAGACATATTTTGTACATTTTTAAGGTCTAGTCCTGTTACATTTTCGTTGCACTTTGGTCCATCGGTACAGCAACCAGTGCGTTAAGGTCATCATCGCACAACACTATTTCAGTGAGCGCACCATGGAATGCCCCGGTTGATATTTGTGCAGCAAATACCTTAACCTCTTTCAGATAATCCGTAGATTTTTCCATGCCGGGTTTAACAGCAAATTTGAACTGATATACATTCGCTACCTTAGTAATAATGGTGATCCGCTGCTTTCCATCGGCAAACTTTGAGCTTACAAGGAAATTACCGAGTGAATCCACCTCCACATCAGTAATATTTGGCGTATGAAGTAAGGAAAGGCCGTTAAAAATTTTCTCTTTGCCATAATTGTCTGCAGGAATAGTTTTTAAGGTAGTAAAATGGTCATCGCATAACTGTACTTCAGCCGGTGCGCCGTCAAATACCTGCGCTGATAGCATTGAGCCAAAGAATTTTATGGTTTTAGCGTAGGCAGCATCCTTATCAATACCATCTTTTACAACAAACCGAAATTGATATACATTCCCTGATTTTGTGAGTTGCACGCTCTTCCCGCTGCCATCGGCGAATTTTTGGTCCACCAGGTATTGTCCCAGTTTATCGGCTTCAGCGGCTGTTACTTTATCTGTGTGGTATAATTCAACGCCATCAAAAGTTTTTTCGGTTCCGTAATTATTGCACCCTGATATCAAGGTGAGTATTAAAAAAACAGGCAGGATAAAAAAGTATTTTTTCATTGAGGTTAATTTAACTGAATCAAATATGGATAAAATATACTGCATTTGATAATCAATACATTACCAATATTCAAGCTTATTTATAAAATGATTAATTTACCTTCAACACTATACAAGCTTATGCCAAAGGGTATTATCAATCCTGATTAAAAATACTAACTTTATTAAAAATACAATTTGAATGCCAGCCAAAACGATTGACGAAGTAATAAGCCAATTAGAAACAATCATTCACAATTCAATAACATCAAACAACCGGGCCGGTTATTTTGCAGCATTATATCACAAAGTTACCTGCAGGGTGAAGGAGGGTATCCTTGCGGGCGAATTTGAAGATGGGCCACGGATGGAGTTACTTGATGTGATTTTTGCAAACAGGTATCTTGCAGCTTACGACCAATGGGGAAACAACCAGCCTACACCATCTTCGTGGAAAAT
>CAZZUU010000142.1:0-9296 GCA_964657275.1 uncultured Mucilaginibacter sp.
AGAAAAATAAGTAAATAATTTCCTTATAACGTTAAAAAAAATAAAAATGTTAATCAATTCCTCATCCGGTTTGGACGATGATATGTTTTGTAAAAAGGCAACAGCAATATTTTATCAACACCTCAACGAAAAAAGTAACAGCGATAATAAGGAAATTTCAGACCTGGTTTTTGATAGCAGGTTACTTCTTCAGCAACTACCGGATCCGCTGTATGAGGAGGCTGTTGCATTCTTAGACAGCCAGCACAGGGCGAGATTTGGAGCCGTTAAACTGTACCCCATTGACAAATCGCAAGTGTGCCATCAATTAGGAGTTATTGTTAATAAAGTAAATAGTAACTGGAATGCGTAAACTGCTATTTATTTTGATGACGCTGTTATTTAATTCTCTCCTGGTAAGGGCCGGAGATCTTAATTACGATAACGATTCATTATTTCGATCAAGCACCGGCTATCTGATCAGCGGCAATTATGAGTTAGCATTAGCAGGTTATCAAAAACTTGAACATAATGGTATTCAAACAGCCGGCTTGTATACAGATATTGGCGATGTTTATTTTAGAACCCATAAATGGGGACTGGCGATTTTGTATTTTGAAAAAGGGATGCAGATTGCTCCGTTAGATATACAGCTTATCCATAACAGGGATACAGTATTAGCGAAACTTGATAAAACAGTGCGTATTAACAATTCAAGTTTCGATTCAGCAAGAGAATATGTTTTCGAATTGATTAGCCGTTTAAATAGGATAGCCATAGCTCTTCTCATAATAAACGCGCTGTTGCTTATAATTTTTTCAATATGGCCTGCCGCCGAATCCAAATTATTTAACCGGCGTGTAATCAGGGTGTTGTTAGCGGTATCAATTTTAACAATTATATCGCTATTTGCTTTCATTAAAATTTATCAAGCTCAAAGCTATGCCATAATCATTAATCCAAAGTCGGCAGTTAATCTCGGGCCAAGTACGCTTTCGAAAGTGGTTGACACTTTACAGGAAGGGCTTAAAGTAGAGGTGTTAAATAAGTTCGATGGTTGGATCGAAATTAAAGATTTTCAAGGAAAAGTTGGCTGGGTTTACCGTGATAAATTAATAGAGACAGATAATAGCAAAATATCCCCGTTTGTTATAAACCAATAAAAAATCGTTGGGTACTACGCCCAAAAAAAATCCGCAACTTTAAGCATTAAATATGTAGCAAGTTTGAAGTTTACCCCCTTTATGGTAAACAACTTGTTATTCATAATGAGTTTAATTATCAATCATTTAAAGCCAAAACTTTATTCATAATATCAGGTATTTTAGCCTATGGCAATTAAAACGCAACACAAACAAACGCGTAAGGAGTCCGACGCGCAATACGTATTACAAAAGGTTCAGCCTGCATTATTGGGGCTAATGGACGGATCAGTTTCAACACTGGCGCCGTTGTTCGCGGCGGCGGGCTTAACGCACCAGGCCCATAAAGCTTTTTTCGTGGGATTAGCCGCATCGCTTGGCGCGGGCATCAGCATGGGGCTGGCCGAGGCCTTATCCGACGATGGTAAAGTAACCGGCCGGGGAAGCCCCATCACCAGGGGAATAATTACAGGTTTTGCAACCGCTTTAGGCGGTATGCTGCATACCCTGCCATTTTTAATCGACGACCTTAATACCGCGCTGCATTTTGCCTATGGCGTAGTGGCGGTGGAGCTGGTTATCATCGCCATGATCAGGTATAAGTTTATGAAATCGCCGCTATGGTCTACCGTGCTGCAGGTTATTGTAGGCGGCGGCATCGTGTTTTTCCTTGGTGTATGGCTGGGTAAATTGGGGATAAGTGACTAAACCCCTTCCTCCCCTTCCCTTCCAAAGGAGTCCTGCGGACCTGGGAAAGAACCGACATAAGGAGCTCATGAATGCCTTTAAAAAACAAATTATTGTATTCATAATCGCGCAAATCCGGCGCTTTTTTATCTATGCCAGATTACAAAACCGACGAAAGTTACGGCATTTTGGGTTAACACAACTTAACCTAATTCAATGTTAACTTTTATAAAAACCTGACAATCAATAAGTTAATTTTTACTGGGTTAACATAAAAATGCTTGTTGTTGGCTGATGAGATCAGTTTTTCGGGGTTTGGGTTCGAACTCTATCATTTACACTAAGTGTATGGGTTATCTAAGGGTAAAAAATATAAAATGAAAGAGCAATAGTCAGCGTGTGTCTTTCAGGATTCGAACCTGCCCGCTCACGCGGTTTCACCAGCGAAGTATCACACGCTTACGGCATCTTTCATTATGTTTTTAAAAAAGGGCAAAAAGCAACCGGTGAGGTTTTGTCTGAACTACTTGTGAAATTAATCACTGGCTGGATTTGAACCAACGTCCTTCCGCCGAAGGCGGATGTTCTAACCGAAGTATCACCGGTTTACGGCACCTTTTCAGGTTTAGTTTTTTAAAAGAGGAGCGACAGGCGCAAGTGGCTTTTTGGTAAACGTGACAGGTTTCGAAGTAACACTTACTTACGGCATCTTCTTAATTTTTTAAGGGCGACAGGCAATATGCGCGGGCTTTGCTCTACCACTGAGCTACAACGTATTGCTACGAAGGGCGGATTCGAACCGCCGACACCAATGTGAAGTAGCGCATATTTACGGCACCTTAATATTTTAGTCTCTTCAAAAAAGGGTAACAAGCAACAAGTGAAATGCACCTTGCGGTGCTCCTGCTCTAACCAAACTGAGCTACAACGGCGTTCGCGTAAGCGAGGCGCCAAAGACCGGATTTGAACCGGCGACCTGGACGTTAAATGCGAAGTAACACTCATTTACGACACCTTCTTTTCTCATTCGCCTGGCTATAGTGTCGGCGTATAATTTATAAGGAGCAACAGGCGAACGCGGGACGGGGGAACGCCTTAGGGACTCGAACCCTCAGCATGGCTTGCGCCACACGGCCCACCCCCTGAGCGGTGCGAAGTAACCCGTTTCTACGGCATCCTTATATTTTAATTTCTTTTAAAAGTATGGGGCCGTTAGCATCCCCGTACTTGGTTTATAGTTCTATGTTATTGATCGCGTCTAACGCCGAGCCTCCGTTTTCCAATGCTGCTAACACATCAAAAACTTTATCGCTCCAGCCTGCCACCAGGTAAACGTCGTTGTGCAATACCTGCAATGGCGCCTGGCCGTGTCCGGCTAAGTCAAACAGGTATAACCGCGCTTCGGGTGCTACCTTACTTTTATACTGCAACCATAATTGGTGGATATGCTCACCATTTCCGGCTGTGCTGTTCCACAACTGGCAGTCGGTAAATAGCATTACTTTATCCATCTTTTCCTTGCGGGATAACAGATCTTTTATCACCAGGTAACCATTGGTAGAATAACCTACCTCGTTGGCCCGTTTGTACAATTGCTGTACACCCGCCAAAACATTGGTACGCGGTACCACGATGGTTTTCCAGCTATCGCCAAATATACCCACCTGCACGTTTTTACAACGCGACTGCAGCAACATAGCCAGCATCAAACCAATATCGTAATTGGCAATTTTCGACTTTGCCGATATAACCTGGCCCATGGAGCCGGAAACGTCGCAGGCCAGTAATACACGTGTTTCGTGATCGAAGCCTTTGATGTTAGCCGCGCTTGCCTGTATGGCTTTCTCCAAAGCATCCAGCAGCTCACCGGTATAACCTTTGTTACCCAGCAATAAAGAGCTTAACTTTTTGGTAAGCCCTTTTACCGGCGACTTGGTTTCCGCTGCTGTCAATTCACGATAAGCCGCCAAATAGCGGAACGGGAACTGTTTTGCCCTGGCCACTTCATCAGCATCAGCTAAACGCGCACATACCTTCTGGAAGTGAGCATAGCTTACGCCCGCTTCCTGGATGTTGCGCAGATTACGCAACAGGGCCATGTAGCCCAGCTTGTTGCTGTCTATCAGCTCCTCCCACTTAGCGCAGAATGCCGCGGCTTTTGCTTCTTCGCTGTCGAAATTCAGCTGACCCAATGCCGATAGCTCTGTTTCCCAGGTGTATGGTGTTTGCAGGTCGCCGTTCACAATTTTGTTGAACAGCACTTGCTGCGATTCGTCCTTCGCCTTTGGGTGAACCAGGAACAGGGCATCGCGCAGCTTAATAGCGCCATCGCGGTTGTACTTGGCAAACTGGTACTCATCAAACCGGTTAAACGCGGTTGTTAAACCCTTCTGCAATTGCTTGCTCAGGCGGTTCAGCTTTTTAGTGCCGGTACGCTTGTTCATCAGCTCATAACAAGCCAGCAGCTCGGTGATTTCATCCGCGCGGCCAATCACGCCGTCAGTTACCCGGGCGACCAGGTTGTCGCCCGAGTGCAGCTTAGCCAATTCAGTCACCAACACCAATGGCACCGAACGCATATACATTTTTGTGCGGGCATATACCGCCAGCTTACCCACAAATGTGAGGTCGCATTTGGCGATTAATTTGCGCAAGCGGTTCATACGGTCCTCATTCTTTTCGTAGAATGAATCATTCAGGCTCCAGGTAACCACAGCTGTATACAGTTCCATTTCCGCGCTCATCACGAATGCTTTCGCGCCTTCGTAATTTTTAACCTGTGTTTTTACCTTGCTTAGTAAATTAAATTTCATTGGGAACCTCCCTTTTTTGTTTTGTTAGAACAAAGATTGAGGGCTACTGCGCAGTGTATTTGCGCAGTTAAAATTATTTTTGAATTATTTTTAGATATTTATAAAATGGAAGAAATCCCGATAGAAAAAGCAGCCTATATAATTGCTTATTTCGATAAGTTATTGACACCACCGGAAAAACAGGCGTTAAGGCATCACATATCGACCATAAAAACAGAAGGTGTGAATAATGAAAGCAAGATTAAAGTGTACTATAAAACCGGGCGGTTAAGTGATGACCCTGAGATTTTAAAGTATTTAGAAAATGGCTACGATCAATTTATAATTAATTGCTCCAAACGCATTTTACAGGAAAATCCCAACGATGTATCTTTTAATTTATGCCCGGTTTGTAAAAAGTTAGCCAGGACACCAGATGCGAAACAATGCAGGTTTTGCGGGCATGACTGGCATTAAATCGATAGTCGCAGACTATTTACATAGCTAATTCGTAGACACAGTCTACGAACAGCGGGCAAAATCTTATCCTCTATGAGCGACTGGGAAGGTGTGGGCCGATGCCCTAGGATACTTCTAACGCAGCCGACGAATTCTAAAATTAAAGGAGCTTTTATCCGCTTTTCCTGCCTCTGATAATCGCGCGGGATAGCTATTATAATACAAAATCCAATAGTTTCCCATTTGAGTTAAACGTTTTGAGCCATATATCAGCAATTTTTTCTTTTAGTTGTTGGGATACAGAATTAATTTCCTCTACAGAAAATTTTTCTAATTCAATTACCGCGAGAATCATTTCACTTCGAACCAGATGAATAAAATCACCCATTATAGCACCGTGTATGAAATTTACCGCGTTGCCATTATTAATCAAATAAAAATAATTTTTGTCATTCGAATACCGTGTAATAAATGGCAAACTTTCATCTTTGGTATATTCAGATTCGACATAAGTCAAATCCATCTCATCATCCGAAGAAGTTACTGAAACAATGTAACAGCCGTTTTTTAATTTTTTGAAGTCATTGATTGTTAAGCATCGGTTTCCGGTTGCAGAAAAAATAATGTCGGCAGATTTTATGATCTCATTTCGCTCTGGAATCGTTGCTAAACCATTAAATGCTTCAATCCGCTTAATCGGATTTTTATCAAAAACCATTGGAATAACCCCACGCTGAATCAAATGTAAAGCTATCGACTTCCCGATTTTTCCAAAACCCAAAACAGCGTTTCTTTGATACTGTAGCAAAACGGCTTGACGTCGTAATAGTTCGTCTGCGGAAAATAACACCGATTGACCGACCAAGAAATCTTCATTATCTTTTAATGGACTTCTCGCGACAGAAACGACTATTTTGTTTATTTGATGGTGTTGATATTTCTGGTGGCCGTTCTCGGTATCTTCAACTATTAATACGATTTTATCCAAAATAGATGAAGGCCATTTATCTCCTATTTCTGCAAAATACCCTCCAATATCAAAAAGGATAATCTCCCCTGCTTCATTCTCTAAAAGTTTTATGAGATCGTTTTCAGGCTTTAATATATCATCTCTACTGATATCGGTGAGTTTAAATTCCTTTTCCGTTTCCTCCCTAATTATTTTCATAACGGAATTAGGTTTTGGTATAATGGTAATAATCGGGAATATCTTGTTCAAGGCTTGATGAAAAACCAATGATCCAGGAAGAATATGCGATACAACCAGGCATTTATATTTCTTTAGCTCCGGTGAGAATTGTTTAATGATATTTTCAAAAAAAATGTTTGGCCGAAATTCCGGACCCAATAGGTGTCGTATTTTTGTGATCGAACGTTTAAACACATTGTCTTTCTCAGCAATTTTAAACGTTTCCCATTTTACTCCAATTGCGTCCTGTTTGTTTACAACTATGGCATCACTGCCGTGGTAAATGAATAAGTATCGAAAATCATGATGATAATGTTGGGGTTCTTCTTTCTCGGGTCTGGCGGGAATGATATGAGTGTCAATATCAATTGGTATTTGATTATCAAAAGTTGGAGATAGCAACTTTAAATTTTGCGATTTAATATTTGTTTCTTCATAAACTTCCCGAAGGGCCGCGTTTAATATCGATTCGTCATCTTCTTCAATATGCCCACCAGGTTGTAACCATCGTCCTAAGGCTCTGTGCTCAATAAGGAGCACCTTTGAGTCATTCAAGTTAATAATCATGGCGCTTGCAGTGATATGACCGCCAAAATTTTTTCGATGAAAAAATTGTTTTTCGAAATTATTTAAAATAAAATCATAAAAATGTTCTAGCGCCGCAGTTTCTTCAGGATAAGACTGGACGTAGGTTTTATAAATGTCGTGAATATTAATATCGGGGTCCATGTACAATTTCAATGAAATCAGTTGCGATTAAAATTGCAAGTTATCAAATTATTTTGTTTCCGAACGGTCTCTTTCAGGAGGCCCTTCATGAACAATAATTCTCTATTAGATAAAATCCCCGTTCTAATCTATAAGTAATTCTAATTTCTTAAATTTTAGGATTTGGATAATGTACAGCATGAATATTATCGTCATTTGCATTATAGACATAAACTAAATAAAAGCCATCACCTTTATATAATTTAATCATGTGTAACTTTAACAAATAGATTATTCTTTCCCCCCAATTCTTTATTTCAATCTTATAATATTCATAATCGACTTTGGCACCGTAGGGATTGTCATTATGAAGGATTTTGCTACACATATTATATACATTTATAAATTCCATCTTATTCAAAAAACCGTCTTTCATGTCATATAGCTGAGTGTTTTGAGCAGTACTTTTTTTCAAATCTATACATATTGGCTTTGGATAGAAATCGATATTTATTTTTTCAATATCGTCTAGAATCCTTTTGGGATTCCAAAAGGTTTTATATTTGTCGCTTTGTTTTTCAAACTCGTTTTTGTGCATAACTAATGAGCCAAGCGACATCAATTCTAATATCTTTCTTAATTGCAGACAACAGAACTCTATATCAGTTTCATTTGATCCCGTCGTATTAGCTTTGCTCAAAATCAAATTGATGAATTTAATTCTTTGTTTTAGATCTGCCATTAACTTCATATACAGATTTATCTCTTCATGTGCCATATTCCTTCTTTGAATTATAGTTATTAGTCATTAATATATTCATCTTATTAAGTTTTTAAAATATTGTAGCTAAAGTAAGGTCTGTTGAATATGACACTATAAACCTTAGTCCCTTGGCCGCTCCCCCGCGTCCGCCATCCTCACCGTTCTCGGCTCAAACTTGCCCAGTACTTCTACCAAATCATGCTGTACCCCGCTACCGTTTGTAGCTCGCGAGGTTTCTATGCAGTTATTAGAACTCTATAGACTTAATGCTGTTCCTATCCGGTATCGGAAAATTTTGCTTAAAGCGTTTCCATCTATCTAAAACAATAAAAACCAACTTACCCACCTCTAACATATTAAGTGCAAAATTAACCTTAGCTTCTAAACTGAAAGCATCTATTGGATGATCTACATCCATGACGGACAATTTTACTTCACCTTTATCAAAATATTTTGAAGCATGTACATGCTGCTTGCTTAAATGGATATAATCACAAGTTTCTTTATATAATCTTAATACACCCGGAAAAACAGCATCCAGCTCTGTCGCTAAATAGCCATCTGATAACCTCTTTCCTGTGTGGCTTTTATACTGATTAACTAGTTTTCCATCCATAAAATATAAGAAGAAATCGTTAGCATCTACAACTTGCATGATTGCAAAAAAGCGCAAAGCATTATCTAACTGTAACCGTATAAACGGTATGGCTGCAATGTAATTATTTGTCTTAGCTAAAGTGACATAGGCCTCTGTCATTTGAATAGCTCGATTTATAACGGCATAAGCCAATAAATCAACTACGTACCCGGCTTGATTATTTGCCTGCATAATCTCATTCCCCATCTGGGTGAATTTCATGTGATTAGTTGAAAGCTTTTCCAAGAATTTAGTCAATTTGATTTCTTCAGGTTCCATTTTATTAATTAATTAAGTCACTTTTATTACTCGCTTTTAAGTCTAATTTGTTTTTCAATCCTCCGCCCTTTCCCTGGCATCCGCCATTCTTACAATCCTCGGCTCAAACTTGGCTAATACCTTCACAAGATCGCTTTGTGCGGCCATTACGGCGTGGATATCTTTATAGGCCATCGGGGCCTCGTCCATGTCGCTGCCCATCAGGGTAATGCGTTTATCAATCAGGTTGGCGGCAATGGCGGCTTTGTCCAGTGTTTTAAAGGCTGCACTGCGGCTCATTAAACGGCCCGCGCCGTGGCTGGCAGAGTTAATGCTGGCCGCATCGCCCTTGCCGCGCACCACAAAACCGGGTGTGCTCATGCTGCCGGGGATAATACCCAATACGCCCTCGCCTGCCGGGGTGGCGCCTTTGCGGTGCACCATCACTTCGGTGCCGTCGGCCAGCTGCTCTTTCCACGCAAAGTTATGGTGGTTCTCTATCACCACCAGCGGCTTTAAGTTAAGCGCGCGGGCTATTTTGTTATGTATCTCGTGGTGGTTGGCGCTGGCATATTCGCCGGCCAGGTTCATAGCTATCCAGTATTCCTGTCCTTCGTCCTTATCCAGGTCAAGCCATGCCAGGTGCTTTGCTTCGGGCGGCAATTTAGTCTTGGTCATGGCT
>CAZZUU010000143.1:0-9283 GCA_964657275.1 uncultured Mucilaginibacter sp.
GAAGCATTAGGATCGATCCGCCTTACTGGTGCTCTATACTTTTTATTTTTGTTGCCGGAATATTGCCGGTTTCCAGGTTAAATCTTAATTCCCTTATCGAACACTTTTTTTACCTGGTGCCTTTTATAAAAGGATCATCTTGGTATTCAAGCGTATATTGGACACTTTCGATTGAATTCCAATTTTATATACTGCTGGGGTTGTTTTATCCACTACTGAATAAAATTAATGCCAATATTTCCATCATCAGCCTGATTTTGATAAGTGCAATATGCATTTTTATGAGATTTACTTACAGGGGCATAATTATAACCAAATTTTACGATTTCGTTTTCGGGTATATCGTCTTTTTTGGGTATTGTAAAAAGATATCCCAAAAGAAAACGCTGTTGGTCGTCATGCTTTTTGCAGTTTTTATAGGACTTGAAGTATCTTTTACAGCAGCTTTCGTGCCATTGATAGCGTCCCTTTTTATTATGTTTTATAAAAATAACAAATTGTCAAAGCCTGTTAGTTTTATTGGTAACATCTCCTATTCGTTATATCTATTGCATATCACCGCAACTACTTTGTTTGTGAACTATGCGCAACAATATATTGGTAATAAATTATTGTTGTTTCTATCGTGTTTACTCGTGAGTATCTTGGCTTCCTATATGTTTTATAAGTTAATAGAAAGACCGTCGATGAATTTATCAAAAACTTTGAACATGAATCTGTTAAGGCCACATGCGTAGGATAAATATTTATTTTCGTGAGGAGCAACCCAAAGACCATTTTTTTAAAGGCGACCGATATTTAATATCTTCCATAAAAAGAGTTTTACGAAAAAAGAAAATAAGCGGGATTGAAAAGGTATTTGTGAACCTCTGTAAAGGACTTGACCAGTTAAAAGTTAATTATGCCGTAAATTTACCGTTCAAAAAAATTGGCCCGAACGAGCCGGTGGTGGTGTTGGGCACAGGAAAATACGCTTTGGAGGGATATCATCAGCCTAATCCAATCATTGCCGGCATTGGTTTGATGACACATCCTTTCGAATGGCCCGGCTTATTTAACGATTATCCGGTCGTGAAATATTTACAGCATTCCCAGTGGACGAACGAAATCTATGTGCGCTTTTATGGGAAAGATAAGTGCGAAGTATGGCCGTCAGGGATTGATGCGGAGCAATGGGCGCCGGATAAAAAAATCTCAAAAAAAATAGACTTTTTGATCTATAATAAAATCATGTGGGACAGTGACCAAATGTACGCTGAGTTGAGAAATCCGGTGCTTGACAAACTTGATCAGCTGGGTTTAACCTACAAAGAGGTTGTTTACGGCCGGTATATCGAAAACGACTACTTTAAATTGTTGCAGGAATGCAGTGCGATGATTTTTTTGTGTGAACACGAAAGCCAGGGATTCGCCTGTTGCGAGGCCCTGTCTATGAACGTTCCGGTGTTTGCCTGGGATCAGGGCTACTGGCTGGATCCTAACAGGTTTAAGTGGGGCGATCCGGTTGTTCCGGCAACGTCGATCCCGTTTTTTGATGAACGTTGCGGAATGTCATTTAAAGATTTTAATGATTTTGAAAAAAACATTAGCTCCTTTTGGAATAAGGTAAAGGAGGGGTATTTTAATCCAAGGGCGTACCTGCTGGAGAATCTCACACTTAAAAAGAGCGCCGAAAGAATGCTGGAAATTATTAACAGTATATATAAATGAGAATACTGCTGATCATGGACCCCGGTATAGCCGTCCCGCCAAGATTATATGGCGGCCATGAGAGGCTGGTTTACATGTTTGCGGAAGAGTACCATAAATTGGGCCACGAGGTAACATTGCTTGCAGGACCCGGATCATATTGCAGCGGCAATACCATAACATTTGGAGCAAACGATTTAAACCGGCCACGTAAGGAAAGATTTAAGGAAGCGCGGGCTGTGTGGAAATACCTGCGGCAAAACGGTGATAACTATGACCTCATCCATAATTTTGGCCGTTTAATTTACCTGCTTCCCGTCCTAAATTCTCCGGTAAAAAAGATCATGACTTATGGCAGGCCTGTCGCCCCCATGGGCATAAAAATCGTAAACGCGCTCCCCAACCGGGATTTGCTGTTTACCGCCTGCAGTAATTATTGTGTATCGACAGGCAACGTAGGGGGTACCTGGAAAACGGTTTATAACGCGATTGATTTTTCCCGGTACCAGTTAAGAGAGCAGGTGCCTGAAAATGCACCCCTGATGTTTTTGGGACGTCTGGATAGAATAAAAGGCGTACACACGGCTATTAAAGTTGCAATAGCCACTGGCAGCAGGTTAATCATCGCAGGCAACATATCGCATACTGCCGACAATTACAGTTATTTTAAAACGGAAATCGAACCGCAGATTGACGGTAAACAAATTAACTACCTGGGTGCCTTAAATGACGTTCAAAAAAATGAATACCTCGGCAAGGCAAAAGCCCTCCTGTTCCCGATTGAGTGGGGCGAGCCCTTTGGTATGGTAATGATTGAAGCAATGGCTTGCGGCACGCCCGTGATTGCTTTCAGACAGGGCTCTGTACCGGAAATTGTAAATAAACAGACAGGCATCATCGCAACTTCGTATGAGGAAATGATCACGGCTGTAGGATTAGCGGACGGGTTCAACAGGGCCGCTTGCAGGGAAGATGCCGTCAAACGGTTTGATGTTGCAGTAATTGCCGCTCAATACCTCAATAGCTTTGCCTGATTCAAAATTGCAACGAATGATATTACTTGTCCGGACCGGCCGGACAACACCTCCATATCCCCAAAAGCTATGCCCAATAAACATATAAGAGACTTTTTCTCTGAGATCAGGACCGTCCCGGCAATATTGCAAACCTCCTATTATCCCTCGTTAAACGGCTTACGAGGAATAGCCATCGTAATGGTCGTCCTTTCACATTTAGCATTGACCTCCCGGTATTACTACGATTTTTTATTTAATGGCAAAACAGGAGTGCTTGTTTTCTTCGTTTTAAGCGGGTTTCTGATTACTACCTTATGTATAAAGGAAAAGGTGATAACCAGTAGTATTTCTTTGAAAAACTTCTATATCAGGCGGGCATTAAGAATATTCCCGGTAGCCTACTTATATATACTGGTAATCATTATATTAAACCTGGTATTTAAATTAGACATCCATTACATTAATATAACGGGCGCGGCCCTTTATCTCATGGATTTTTCGTCCTACTTCAGAAAACACCATTTCTCCTGGTTCACCGGCCATTACTGGTCATTAGCGGTGGAAGAGCAGTTTTATTTATTTGTCCCACTGATCCTAAAAAAGCAGTTCAAATTATACCTGCTTTTAATTTTATTCATTGTATTTGTTTTGCCGCTTTTTATTTATCTGCAAAGCGTTTTTCCGGTTTTAAATACAGGAATCCTATATGCCTTCACCCATGTGATGGATAAATTTCAGGGAATCGCTGTTGGTAGTCTGTGTTCGGTTTTAATGTTTAAATATCCCATCGCTAAGCGTGCTTTTTCATTAAAACCCCTAACCAATTTGCTTGCCGTTTTTTTAATAATCTTTTTGCAATACGACGATTTTTTTAGTTTAAAAAGCGTGTTTTCAGGACTGGTAATCTGCTTCCTGATAGGTTACCTTATTATGTCAAATATAAATCAGGGTAACGATTTTATTTTCCGGATATTAAACTCAAAGCTTTTAATGCTTATCGGCGTGCTCTCTTACAGTATGTACATATGGCAGCAAATATTCACCTCGAATGACCCCAAACTGCCATTTTTTATGGTGACTTATCCCTATAATATATTTTGGATAATTGTAGTAAGTTTTCTGTCTTATTATTGTTATGAAAAATTCTTTTTAAAGCAAAAAGCACGGTTTACCACCGTTAAAAAGACAGCATATCAATAAACCCAAAAAAATTGTTATCATTTCATCAGGACAACCCTCGGTAAATCCGCGCATGGTAAAAGAGGCGGATACTTTATCCGGTGCGGGCTATGATGTTACCGTTCTTTATGCGTATTGGAATGCCTGGGCAACATCATTCGACCGGGAATTAGTTCCTTCAAAAAAATGGAAGGCAGCCTGCGTAGGGGGCGATCCGCACCAAAAGCCAGGTATATATTTTTTAAGCAGGCTAATTTATAAGATGGCTAAATTTGCAAATAAAAAAATTGGCGGCGGGTTCCTGGCTGACGTAGCAATTGCACGGCCAGCATACTTTTTAACGCGGGCTGCCAAAAAACATCCTGCCGACCTGTATATCGGTCACAATCTGGGGGCATTGCCGGCTACCGTAAAGGCGGCGAAAGAAGGCAAAAAGCCATGTGGGTTCGACGCAGAAGACTTTCATCGCAATGAGGTCAGCGATAATGTTAGAGACCCTGATGTCATTTTAAGAACCTCCATTGAGGATAAATACATTCCTCAGATAAATTATTTCACGGCAAGCAGTCCGCTAATTGCCGCAGCCTATAAAAAAAGTTTTCCTTTGACTAACCCGGTGGCGATCCGCAATGTATTTCCCATCAGTTGGAATATTGAAACGCCTGTTATAGATCAGGCGGCCCCCGTTAAACTGTTTTGGTTTTCACAAACCATCGGCATGGGCAGAGGCCTTGAAGATATTATAAAAGCCCTCGGACTTTTGCAAGATTGTCCTTTTGAGTTGCATTTGCTTGGCAATCTCCCTCAGGACGCAAAAAAAGCCTTCAACACCGGCTCCGGCAATTTTTATTTTCATGAACCCATACCTGCTGCTGAAATACCGATGTTCGCCGCTCAATTTGATATCGGCTTGTCGCCGGAAGCCAATGTACCTTTAAGCAGGGACATGTGTTTAACCAATAAAATATTTACCTATATGCAGGCGGGCTTAGCTATAATTGCGAGCGATACATCGGCACAAAAAGAACTGTTGGCTAAATATCCCGGTATAGGAGAAATATATGAAAATGGCAATGTAGCGTCGTTGCTCGACACCATACGGCATTTTTGTGAAAATCATAAAAATCTTTGCCGGGCAAAAAAGGCATCCTGGGAAATTGCCCGTTCTGAATTGAATTGGGAAAAAGAAAGCGAAAAATTTCTTGAATTAATAGCAGTTGCACTGACCAGTTGAAACGCGTATTGATCATTTCTCCTTATTTCGCGCCATCTAATACGGCTGATATGCAGCGTGTACGGACCAGCTTACTTTATTATAAACAGGCAGGCTGGGAACCGGAGGTTGTTTCGGTAAATGAAAAGCATGCAAATAATGTAAGTGATAAATTGCTGTTGCAATCCCTGCCGCCCGGACAGGTTATCCATCAGATAAAAGCGCTCCCGGTAAAATGGACCAGTAAAATAGGCTTTGGCAGTCTGGGCTTCCGGTCGTTTTTATCATACGTGGCGAAAGTAAACAGCTTGCTCCGTAAAAATAAATACGACCTTATCTTTTTTTCGACGACACAATTTCCTGTATGCGCACTCGGAGCTTATTGGAAAAATAAATTTGGAATTCCCTATGTGATTGATATGCAGGACCCCTGGTATTCGGATTATTACCGAAACAAGCCTAAATCAGAAAGGCCACCCAAATTTCAAACCGTTTATAGCCTGCATAAAAAATTGGAAGCAATAGCAATGAAAAAGGTGGATGGCTTAATTAGCGTATCCGATGCCTACCTTGACGAATTAAAAGAAAGATATACCGGACTTAAAGACGTTCCTTCTGCCACTATTACTTTTGGCGCCTTTGAATTGGATAATAAGATAGCTAATGACAATAAAACCAGTTTTAAAGTCCTTCTTGAAAGTGGTTTCATAAACGTTGTGTATGTTGGCCGGGGAGGTGCAGATATGCAAAGATCGGTTACCCACCTTTTTAAAGCGTTAAAAACGGGGATGCAAACGCAGCCTGCATTATTCGGTAAATTAAAATTTTATTTTATAGGTACCAGCTATGCACCTGCCGGAACCGGGTTGTCGACCATCCTGCCCGTTGCTTCACAATTTGGCGTAGAAAATATGGTCGTTGAAATTACCGACAGGATCAGCTATTACCATGCCCTGTTAACACTACAACAGGCAGACGCGCTGTTTGTTCCGGGTTCCGCTGATCCGAGGTACACCGCCTCAAAGATCTATGCATACCTGCTGGCCAAAAAACCGCTGATGGCGATCTTTAACAAAAACAGCAGTACAGTAAACATCATGAGAAAATGTACTGAAAATGCCGTCGTCTTAACCATCGATGAAGAAACTTCATCCCTCGATAACTCCATTTATCAAACATTAGCAAATTGGGCAAACGGCATATTTGTCCCGGTTGAGATTAATAGCAAGTTTGAAGACTTTACGGCTAAAAATCTTGCAATCCGGCAAACCGAACTTTTTGACTCGGCCATAAATTATTTTGAGAAAAAAAATACAAACGCGCTTTGTATTTAACTGTGCGGGCGGCTTTCTGAAAACCAGTCCAATTGATTTTAAATTATAGATGCCGGTTTCGCAGGAACGTTATATTATCGGCTCATTAATAGCTTGCTTGACCAGGCAACACTTATTAAACAAGGGACCGGGTACTGTATTTTGTATTCATGGCACAGGTTGGACCGGCTTTTAATTGCGATATTTTAAATATCTTCCATTTGCAAAAGAGAAGGTGATACCGGCTTAATACAATGATCATTGGGGGATTTATTTTATAACCAATTTCAAAGTTGAGTTTTATTATTTTAAAAAAAACATTTTTATGGTCAGCACTTTAACAACCTAATGAAAAAGCTCGCCATTATTACCACTCATCCTATTCAATATTATGCGCCGGTATTTAAATTGCTCCACCAGCGAAAAAAGATAGAAATTAAAGTTTTTTATTCGCTCGGTCAGCAGGGGCCGCAATATGATCCCGGCTTTGGTAAAACGGTAAATTGGGACATTCCCTTATTACAGGATTACCCTTATGAGTATGCAATTAATACATCGCCCGCCCCGGGTTCTGGCAGCTTTAAAGGCGTGGTCACCCCCAATCTCAACAAACAGATCGCGGACTGGAACCCCGATGCAATACTAGTTTACGGATGGGCTTATAACGGACACTTAAAGGCGCTCCGATATTTTAAACGCAGGATCCCGGTTTATTTTCGGGGGGATTCAACGCTGCTGAATGAATCCAAAAGTATAAAAAGTGCCTTAAAGCATCTGTTTTTGAATTGGGTTTATCGGCATGTTGATCATGCTTTTTACGTGGGAAATAATAACAAAAATTATTATAGAAAATATGGGTTGAAAGATACCCAACTTAGTTTTGCACCGCATGCTGTTGATAATGATCGGTTTAGTATCGAGCGTCATGGGGATGTTATTGCTTTACGCGCGTCCCTGAAAGTTAAAGACGACGACATCCTGATCTTATTCGCAGGAAAATTTGAACCTGTTAAAAATGTTGAATTATTGTTGTCGGCATTTATACATTTAGCCAGACCTAACGTGCACCTGCTGCTGGTGGGTAATGGTGTTAATGAGCAATCATTAAAATCAAAGGCTGACGAAAGCGGGGTGACAAAAAGGATTCATTTTTTAGACTTTCAAAATCAAACTCAGATGCCGGTTTTGTACCAGTCGGCAGATTTATTTTGCCTCCCTTCCTTAAGTGAATCCTGGGGTCTGAGCGTCAATGAAGCGATGGCCTGCGGGAAAGCGATATTGGTATCGGATAAAGTAGGGAGTGCCGCCAGCCTTGTTATCGAAGGCTTTAATGGGGCTATCTTTAAAGCGTCGGATATTAGTAGTATTATTGAACAATTAGAAATATTGACGGCCGATAAAAAATTATTGTGGGCCTACGGCGAACGATCACGCTTTGTGATTAAAGAGTGGAATTTTGTAAACATGGCAACAGCAATAGAAAACAAAGTGAATGAGACGCATTGACCGCATAAAACTGGATTTTACCCGAAACTGGAAATTGCCTGGAAAGGAGCGCCTTTCCCATTTGTTTAAGCCATCTGCGATATTAAAAGCGGGGATGAAGGATGGAATTGTCTGGCTTTATAGTGAAAATATAGCTATTTACGCCGATGCCGACAATTATATTGAATGGACCATTATCAGTACGGGCACTTATGAAGAAGAAATGAATAAGCTGATCAGGGTGTCGTTAAAAAAGGGCGGTAATGCTTTGGATATTGGGGGAAATATTGGTTTGCAAAGTATCCGGATGTCACAATGCGTTGAAGAAACAGGTAAAGTGTACGCCTTTGAGCCGCTCAACTATTTACAGCATAAATTAAAAAAGAACCTGTTGCTTAATAAAGTAGGGAATGTCACGCTGTTTCCCTGCGCCTTAGCTGATACAGAAGGCGAGGCAAATTTTTCAATTGATAAACACGTATGGAACCAGGGAAACTTCAGTTTATTTAACAAGGGTGAAGGCACGGAAAAACAACTCGTAATCATCAGGGTAGGTGATAATATTCCTGAAATACAGCATCTTGAGTCACTTGACCTGATAAAAATTGACGTTGAGGGGTTTGAATACCAGGTGTTGCTCGGCTTGCGGCAAACATTGGAAAAGCATAAGCCCAGGATAATTTTTGAATACGATAGCCATTATTGGATACAGGGTGCGATCTTTGAATGCTTTTCGTTTTTAAAGTCGTTAAATTACAGCCTTTACCAAATTACCCCGGTGGGCTGCGAACTGATTAATAACGTTGAAAGCGTTGTGGGAGGGAATTTATTTTGCCTGCCGGGATAGTCTATGAAAGCTAAATCACTAGAAAGATATCTTGCCCTTTTTGCACCCTGGGCATTCGCATCCCTGTTTAGTTCAGATGCGGTTATATCTTACCTGATCGCATGGCTGGGCTCTTTTTTTATTTTTTATATCTCCCTGACCGGCTGGGTAAAACCCATTCCGACCGATCGTTCCGTTCCTGATCAGCTAATGCGGCCGATATTTATTATCCAGATAATTTTCGCCGGTTTTATGTGCTGTACGTCCATTTTTTATTTTTTTAATGTGCTGGGCTACGAAGATTTCGCAAAAGTGCAAACCTATTTCACAGTGGATTCGGATAAGTTGAATTTAACGGCTTCGTGTCAGCGCTATTATTGTCTAGCCCATGCTTCGCTGGTAGCGGGAATTCTGATGTTTATGGAGTACCCGGTTAAAAAAGAATATTATACCGAGAAGACGGCTTTGGCAAAAGTTTTATTGTATACCGCATTAATCAGTTTTCCTGTTTCCATTATATTTTTACGGGCCCCCGGCTTATCGCAATTTTATTATCAGCTCA
>CAZZUU010000144.1:0-9260 GCA_964657275.1 uncultured Mucilaginibacter sp.
AATCAAAAGGATTATCTTTTGGTATGAACCTGTCTAAATTTAAGTTAGACGAAGAATAGTTTAGTGAATGGAGGTTAGAGATTAGTTGACTAGTTTCTAACCTCTTATTATTTTAAGGATACAGATTTGAGAAAGCTGGTGAACTAATCTCTAATCTCTAATTAACAAA
The DNA here is from genome assembly GCA_964657275.1 of uncultured Mucilaginibacter sp. Classification (GTDB taxonomy): domain Bacteria; phylum Bacteroidota; class Bacteroidia; order Sphingobacteriales; family Sphingobacteriaceae; genus Mucilaginibacter. The sequence continues at coordinate 170 of CAZZUU010000144.1, forward strand.
TCACTAACACCGGCATAATTCCGAGGACTTGACGATATCGCCGTCCAACGGTATGCACGTGCCATAAACAACAAAAACAATGAGACACGGAAAAAAAGTAAATCACTTAGGCCGCACCAATAGTCATCGTAAAGCGATGATGGGTAACATGGCTACTTCGCTTATATTGCACAAGCGCATCACTACCACACTTGCTAAAGCAAAAGCTTTACGCGGATATGTAGAACCAATCCTTACTAAATCAAAAAACGATACAACGCATTCACGTCGTACAGTATTTAGTTATTTGCAGGACAAAGACGCAGTAACTATACTGTTCCGCGAAATTGCTGAAAAGATAGCTACCCGTCCGGGCGGTTACACCCGTATCATTAAATTAGAAAACCGTTTAGGCGATAACGCTGAAATGGCCATCATCGAGTTAGTTGACTACAATACAGTTTATGGTACCGACGGCGCTAAAGCTGAAAAGAAATCGACTCGTCGCCGTGGTGGTGCGGGTAAAGCTAAAGCTGCTGCTCCCGCTGCTCCGAAAGCTGAAGTTACAACAGAAGCTGTACCCTTTGAAGATGCTGTAATTATTGAAGAGCCAAAGGCTGAAGCACCGGTAGCAGAAATCCCGGTTGCAGAAGCAGCAGTTGCAGAAGTTGAAGAAACTCCTGCTGCCGAAGCTGAAGAGCCAACCGCATCAGCAGAAAACGAAGAGAACGCTGAAAAAGGTGAATAATTTTAAATTTTAAATCCAAATAAATCTAAATTATTAAAGAATAGCCCGCGAAAGCGGGCTTCTTTGTTTAGTGAAAGTCTTGCTTAAGAAGTGGTCAATAATGCTCTTTTAAAGTGTGAATGATAACATTACCTCCCGCAATCTCATAGATAATTCTATGCTCCCGATTAATCCGTCTTGACCACATTCCGGAAAAGTTATTTTAATGGTTCAGGCTTTCCAATACCGTGGAAGGGATCTCTTTGAATGGCATTAACAAGTTCTTTAATCCTTGCAATTATTTTATCATCATGCTTTTGTTTCCAGTAGTTAATATCCTCTAATGCGTTGGGAGTAAATATTACTTCCATATATCATTTAAGGATATTTTAACTCCTTTACCGTCCTGAAACTGTTGACGGCTTTTTTCCAATCGCTTAACCATTGCCGGATTTGCTAATATTCTATCGGTTTCGTCAGCACTTTTTTCTGATTTGAGAATGGATTTAATTTTCTGAGAACCTTTTCGCTGTCTGTGTCAGCTATCAGCTTAATTAGTTCAATTTTTTTTGCTTGTATGTTCATAGATACAAAAACAAGGTTTATATATCTGTTTTTTTAAATTTATCTTTATTACCAAATGAAAAGTGTAGTCACTTTCTTAATTATTATTATAGCTATTCCAATAATTGACGCAATAGCAATATAAGTTATTGTAAGCTGTTTAAGACCTCCAAAAATTCTTCCGGCGGCGTAAACGATACCTTGTTTTCTACAATCTCATAAGGAAGATTTATCAGTGTGTTATTTTTATAATAATATAGATGATTTGTTAAGGAACCAGGTCCTTCCTGATTCATTCCATAAACAATGGGGATTATTGAATTTATCGCTTTTACAACTTCGAGCGTTTTTATTGGATATATCAATACTGCGTGTCGGTGGGGAGCTGCGATTAAGACGCCTTTTTCGCTTAAGAGATTGCCATTGTTTTCAAGGTCCAACAAGATATTAGGCACAAAAAAATGCTCTCCCTGCACAAACCAAATTTTGAAATCGCCTAAAGTTTCACGGGTAATCTCCAACGGATATTTTTCTTTTATGTTTTGTTTACCTAAAAATATTAATTCATCCAACGATTTACTCCAATTTTCCACTTGTTCGGGTTTTATGCTGCTTATATTGTCGGGTAAATCGAAAACTAAAGTGGCGTAAATGGTGTCAGTTAAATAATACCCCAATGTGTTTTCTATTCCGATTTCACTAAAATAATCTTTATGATAAAGCCGGACTCCCAAATAAGATTTTACTTTCTCAAAGTCAGTTATGATTTTTTCAAAGCCTATTTTAAATTCATTTGACTTTAAAGCGTCGAAATGAGATGAAATGACCTCTCTATATTCCGGAATGCTACTTTGTTTACAAATCTGTGCTACATTGACTAATCCTAAATTATTGAATCCGAAAAAATTATCTTGAACTTGTATAATGCCGTCCAAAATTTCATATTCGATTGATAACTTATCAAAGTAATTTCCAATTTCTTTAATAAAAGACACATATTCTTTATCATTAAAAAATGTTGCCCATTCGGGGATATTGGTATTTTCTTTGTTTTTCCTAAAGAATGACCGCATGGAATATTGAATAGGTTTATAGGTTAAATGTAACAAAAAACTATGTGTAACTAATCTCTAATCGCCAATTAACTAATCACTAATTTTCTGCCAACCTGTCACCACCTAACGGTAGCATCCTGACTAAATAATACCATTCACCACTCACCACTCACTATTCACCACAAATTTCCCTGCCAAACCTACATTGGCACACGCCTTGTTAAATAGGAGGTATAACGAACAATCAATCAAGAAAATATAATCATATGTCTAAAATAATTGGAATCGACTTAGGAACAACTAACTCCTGCGTTGCAGTAATGGAAGGTAACGAGCCTGTAGTTATTGCCAACAGCGAGGGTAAACGTACTACGCCGTCAGTAGTGGCTTTTGTTGACAACGGCGAGCGTAAAGTTGGTGACCCGGCAAAACGCCAGGCTATCACCAATCCAACAAAAACTATTTATTCTATTAAGCGCTTTATGGGTAACCAGTTTAACGAGGTTACCAAAGAAGCCGGTCGTGTACCCTATAAAGTGGTAAAAGGCGATAACAACACCCCGCGTGTTGAAATTGGCGACCGCATGTACACGCCGCAGGAAATATCAGCAATGATACTTCAGAAAATGAAGAAAACTGCTGAGGATTTTTTAGGTCAGGAAGTAACCGAAGCGGTTATCACTGTTCCTGCATATTTTAACGATGCACAACGCCAGGCTACAAAAGAAGCCGGTGAAATTGCAGGTTTAAAAGTACGTCGTATTATAAACGAACCTACTGCTGCTGCCCTGGCTTATGGCCTCGACAAAACGCATAAGGATATGAAAATTGCTGTGTTTGACTGCGGTGGTGGTACGCATGACGTATCTATCCTGGAGTTGGGTGACGGCGTGTTTGAAGTAAAATCAACCGATGGTGATACGCACTTAGGTGGTGACGACTTTGACCAGGTAATTATCGACTGGCTGGCTGATGAATTTAAAAGCGATGAAAATGTTGACCTGCGTAAGGACCCAATGGCTTTGCAACGTTTAAAAGAATCTGCTGAAAAGGCTAAGATCGAGCTTTCAAGCTCGGCACAAACAGAAATTAACCTGCCATATATTACAGCTGCTGATGGTGTGCCAAAGCACCTTGTTAAAACTTTAACCCGTGCTAAATTTGAGCAACTGGCAGATAGTTTAATAAAACGTACCATCGAACCATGTAAAACAGCATTGAAAAATGCCGGTTACAGCACTTCAGATATTGATGAAGTAATATTAGTTGGTGGTTCAACCCGTATCCCTGCTATCCAGGAAGCTGTTGAAAAATTCTTTGGTAAAGCACCGTCAAAAGGTGTAAACCCTGACGAAGTAGTAGCCATAGGCGCTGCTATACAGGGTGGCGTGTTAAGTGGTGATGTTAAGGATGTATTGTTACTGGATGTTACCCCGCTTTCATTAGGTATTGAAACTATGGGTGGTGTAATGACCAGGCTGATAGAATCAAATACTACTATTCCTACCAAAAAATCAGAAACGTTTTCTACGGCGTCTGACAGCCAGCCGTCAGTTGAGATACATATCTTACAGGGTGAGCGCCCGATCGCATCTGCTAACCGAACCATAGGCCGTTTCCACCTGGATGGAATTCCACCTGCACCCCGTGGCGTGCCACAGGTTGAAGTAACTTTTGATATTGACGCAAACGGCATATTAAACGTTTCGGCAAAAGATAAAGCGACCGGTAAAGAGCAAAAGATCCGTATTGAAGCGTCATCAGGTTTAACTGATGCCGAGATCAAGAAAATGAAGGACGAAGCTGAAGCTAATGCTGATGCTGACAAAAAGGCAAAAGAAGAAGTTGAAAAACTGAACAGCGCCGATGCCCTGATCTTCTCGACAGAAAAGCAATTGAAAGAGTACGGCGATAAAATTTCAGCAGACAAGAAAGCTCCGATAGAGGAAGGCTTGAAGAAACTGAAAGACGCTTATGCTTCTAAAAGCTTTGATGACATCGATGTTGCGCAAACTGAATTAAACACCGCGTGGACAGCCGCATCAGAAGAAATGTATAAAGCATCTGCTGACGCAGGCGAAGGCCAGCAAGGCGGTGGAGATGCAGCCGGGGGCGCACATGCCGAAGGTCATTCTGACACCGTTACGGATGTTGACTTTGAAGAAGTAAAATAATCTGCCCTTAATCCCTAAGGGTAAATATAAAGCCGCTTTGGAATTTTCCATGGCGGCTTTTTGTTTTAGGTAATATGCGGGTTCAACGTCAAATTGTTGTCTGCCGTTTAGTTAATTGAAGAAAGTATATGACATTGCTCCTCCCATTCTAAGGATCCCGACAATTAAAGTTCTAATATCGAACATCGAATATCAATTTCGAATAATGAAGCAGGAAACTTCGAAATTTATATTAAAAATTCATTATTCGATATTAACAATATACGTGATACTTTTTTTGTCTTGATGACATTGGATTCCCCCTTCAGGGGGTTAGGGGGCTGGACGCTATAATACGGAAATTCTTTTGATAACAGATTCGGTGCCGGCAACAACTCTTACAAAATAGAAACCTTTGTTTAGTTTGCTGCTTAGCGAATAGTTAAAGTTCTTTTCGCCAGGATCAACCCTTTGTGAAAAAAGAGTTATAATGTCGTTCCCTAACACATCCACAATTTTTATGGTAACGTTTGAATATCGCGATAGCTCGTATTTCAAATTGATTTGATCAGTTACGGGGTTTGGGAAAACCTGCACATTACTCAACAGTTTATCGTCAGATTTTGAAATGGTGACCTTTGTGGTAGATATTACTGCCGGCTTAATAGGTGGCAGTACCAAATGAAGGCTATTTTTATAGGTGCTTTTTGAAGATTTGGATTTCAAATAATGCAGGTAAGAGGTATCTGCTCTTGCGGATTTATAGGCACTGGCGAAGGCAAAATTCAGGGATATTGCCAAGGCAACGATAAAAATCCATGAATAATTGTTAGTAAAGTTTGGCCTCATACGCTAATATAGTTTACAAAAGTAAAAATAAAGCCGTCATCAAGTTAAATACCGGTGTTTTTATAATACATTTTAACAAAATTTAACTAAAATAGGTTTTAATAACTATGAATTTACTTATTCGTACATGATTAGCGATTATTTAAGCTGTTAATCGTATTTTTTGATATTTTTGGGTTTTGTAATATAGCTATAGTGTCAAATCATAAAGATCTTCAAAAATTAACAGCAGGGGGACTGTTAATTAGTTTAGGAATAATTTACGGTGATATTGGCACTTCGCCATTATACGTATTCAAGGCTATCGTTGGTAATCAACCGGTTTCAGAAACCTTGATATTGGGGGGCGTTTCCCTCATATTCTGGACACTCACCCTGCAAACTACGCTGAAGTATGTGGTTATCACTTTACGTGCCGATAACAAGGGCGAGGGTGGCATATTCTCTTTATTCTCGTTGGTACGTCGCCGGGCAAAATGGTTGATAGTGCCTGCGGTTATTGGCGGTTGCGCCTTATTGGCCGACGGTATCATTACACCCCCGATCACCATATCGTCGGCAATAGAAGGGTTGCAAACCTCGTTCCCGCAATTGCACACCATGCCCATTGTTATAGCTATCATCATATTCCTGTTTATTATACAGCAATTCGGCACATCGCTGGTTGGAAAAGCTTTTGGGCCAATGATGTTTATTTGGTTTACGATGATGGGCGTATTGGGGCTTAGTTTCATTTTTCAGTCACCCGCTATATTTAAGGCGTTAAGCCCCTACTATGCTTTCGAGCTATTAACAAGTCACATACCAGGATCACACCCTTTGGTAATTATTGGAGCAGTTTTCCTATGTACGACGGGTGCTGAAGCATTATATTCTGATCTGGGGCATTGCGGTCGTAAAAACATTCAAATAAGCTGGATATACGTTAAAACCTGCCTGGTGCTGAATTACCTTGGGCAATCGGTATGGTTATTACAGCACAATGGGCAAAAAATGGATTTGAACTTACATAATCCGTTTTATGAAATAATGCCCGGATGGTTTTTGATTTACGGAATCGGAATAGCTACGGTGGCTGCAGTTATTGCCAGCCAGGCGCTGATATCGGGGTCATTTACGCTTATAGCGGAAGCTGTTCGGTTAAACTTATGGCCCAAAGTTCGGATAAATTATCCCTCGGAACAAAAAGGACAATTGTATGTGCCCAGTGTAAACTGGCTGCTTTGCGCCGGTTGTGTAGGTGTAGTGTTGTTATTTAAAGAATCGGCAAATATGGAGGCTGCTTACGGTTTAAGTATTACCGTGGCCATGCTAATGACAACCTTACTGGTCGCTAATTTTTTAAAGCGAAAAAAACTGCCAACTTATATTGTTGGTATATTTTTAGCTGTTTACCTGGTAATAGAGGGTACATTCCTGGCAGGTAACCTGGTTAAATTTGTTCACGGTGGCTGGTTCACCTTATCGATAGGGCTTGTGTTATTTACGATTATGTGGACCTGGCATACCGCACGAAAAATAAGAAACCGGTATGTTAAGTTTATTGAAATTGATGATTACTTTGATATTATTAAAGAATTGAGCGAGGATGAAACTGTTCCAAAGTACGCTTCGCAATTGGTTTATTTAACCAGCGCTAATTTCAACTCGGAAGTTGAATCAAAAATTATATATTCTATCCTGCAAAAGCAGCCCAAACGTGCAGACGTATACTGGCTGGTACACGTTGACGTGGTTGATGAACCCTACAAACGCGAGTACGAAGTTGATTTTTTAGTACCCAATAAACTGATCAGGGTTGATTTTAAACTTGGGTTCCGCGTGGAGCAACAGATAAACCTGTTGTTTAGAAGGGTAGTTGAAGACCTCGTAAAAAAAGGCGAGGTGGATATAACCAGTAAGTATAAATCATTAACCAGGCACAAAATAGTAGGTGATTTTCGTTTCGTGGTTATCGAGAAGGTATTGTCGCGTGCGCACGGCCTTTCGTTTTATGAAAGCTTTATCATGGCATTTTACGTTTATCTAAAACGGGTGAGCTTATCAGAAGAACGCGGTTTTGGCCTTGATCTGAGTTTCGTTACTGTTGAAAAGGTGCCCCTTATGCTAACAACCCCCGAGGCAGTTGAGATTCATCGTGTTAATTAATAATTTATTAAGTTAACATTAGTTCAATATTTCTTCAGATTCCAATCTTACTTTTATTTTAACGCGAAGCTGCATTGTTGCAGTTGAATAACCCTGTGTTAATATAAGGTTAGGATAATGATGGTTAATATAAACTAATCTGCCTGATTGTTGTTAATCGTAAAATTTTACACCTTGAAAGTACTATCATTTATCCTGTTGCTTGTTTTCTCGCTTCATGCATCTGCGCAAACTGTGGCTGATACTTCAAAAAAGAACATAGCCGATACTATAAAAAAGGACCTTTTAACAGCTCCCGATACGGTTAAAAAGCTGCATAGTAACCCAAAATCGTTGATATTGCCGATAGCGGCTATTGCATATGGCGCATTATCATTCGAGATTCACCCCATTCGCAGGATCGACTATTACATCCATGGAGATATACAAAGAACAAATCCTACATTTAAATCAAAAGCAGAAAGTTATTTTCTATTTGGGCCAATCGTTATGGTTTATGGATTAGATCTTATAGGAGTTTCAGGTAAAAATGTGTTTATCGACCGAACGGCACTATTAGGATTATCAGGTGGTATTTTAGGTCTTAGTGAATTAGCGTTAAAACATGCCACACACCGGTTACGACCAAATGGCGCCGATTATTATTCATTCCCATCCGGCCACACCGGGGCGGCTTTCCTTGGAGCTGAATTCCTGGCGCAGGAGTACTCGGAAAAATCCCCTATTTATACGGTTATTGGTTATACTTTTGCCGTCACCACCGGCATTTTCAGGATGTATAACAGGGATCACTGGTTCAGCGATGTGGTTGCCGGTGCGGGTTTCGGTGTGCTCTCCACCAAAGCTGCTTATTTAATATACCCCTACCTACGCAACGCCTTAACGCACACCGACAAAAAGGGCAGAAGCACCATGGTTATGCCCACTTACCAGGATGGAGCGCCGGGTTTGTCATTTGCGATGAGGCTGTAGCTGCTGCCGTTGAAATGTTTTAAAGTTGGAAGGTTGTAATATTTGCCAAAGAACGCAAGTTTAGCTTTCCAACACTACTTGTACCTTATCTTGTAAACCAAAATAGTACTTGCAAAAACAAATGTGATAGCATTGGCTACTGCAACCGGCCAGCTCTTGTACATTATTCCGTATATGAGCCATAGGAGCGTTCCTGCGGTAAAAATGGCATACATGGACAATGATATGCCCGATGTATCTTTTGTTTGAATAGTTTTAACCGCCTGCGGCAAAAATGAAACCGTGGTGCCAAAGGCTGCCAAATAGCCGATTATTGTGGTTATGGAAATATGCATAATAACGAAGTAGGACATTGATAATAAATATTGGGTCTCACTAATTAAGCTTCCTCGCTCGGTGTTCTCTGCCAAGTACGCTATGCTTATAACTATAAGTAAAGTAAATTACCAGGCCAATAATAAGCCAAACCAAAAAGCGTATCCAGTTTAAATAACCAAGCTGGGCCATCAGGTAAAAACAACTCAACAGGCCTAATACCGGTATCAGGGATAGGTTTTTAATAAACGCAAATACAGTTAGCACGGCAGATAAAATTATAAAAAGAACAAATGGGAAATTCTCATGTGCGTTTTCTCCCGTGAACA
>CAZZUU010000145.1:0-9185 GCA_964657275.1 uncultured Mucilaginibacter sp.
CAGGTCGAAATTCTCCCAGGCAGGGCTTATCCAGTCTTCCAACGTCTGCGGAAATTTAAAACCGCTTTCCAATACCTGCTTATACATTTCAGAACCTTCTGTAGGTACCGGGCTATAAGTATAAATGATGATCTCTGTTTTGGGGTTTACAGCCTTTACTTTCTTGATAAAATCTATCTCGAAATCTATCTGCGCCTGTACCTGTTCGGGTGTTGGTGCAGGTGTGCCAAGTACAAATGAATATTCGGGGATGATGTCAAACTTCTTTAACCGCTCCGCAAACCGGATGATCTGATCCCCCGTTTGTGTACCGCCCTTATCCAGTTGGTCAAGAATAAGGTTGTTGCCGCTTTCGGCACCAAAGAAAATGATCTTACAGCCTGCTTCCCTTATCGTTGCCAGTGATTGGTCGCTGAATTTATCCATCGTATCGATACGGGCCATCCCCCACCACGACATTTTTTCGGGTGTGATTAGTTTGGAAAACTCAACTGTTCTTTTCTCAGAAACAAAAAAATTATTATCATGAAACTCTATAGCATCCGCGCCCCATTTGTCTTTTATGTATTTTATATCCTTATAAACATTCTGCGCTGATTTTGCCTTCCACCTGGCTTCAAAAATCGGCACTACGGCACAAAAAGAACAGGTAAAAGGGCAGCCGATACTGGAATGGTAAGCCAATGTCCGTTCGCCTAGGTATGTTTTGCCGAGATATTTTTCTATCGGATAAATTTTATTGAGCTTGTCATAAGGTAAAGGCGGCAATGGATCCTGATCAAAGAGATCTTCTTTCGCTGTTTTTACGATCTTGTCACCGGCTTTATAAATAACATTCCTGATGAATTCATACGGTGTACCATTTTCCAGGGCATCAACCAATGCCGGGAAAGCATGATCGCCGGGACCGTTTATGATAAAATCAACATACCCGGATTCAAGTATCACCTTTGATTGCGTTGATGGGAAATAGCCCCCCCATACCATAAAAGTATGAGGGAACTTTTCTTTTATCACTTTTGCGTAAGGTATAGATTGTTTTAACTGCGGGCCCGGCATTACAGTAAAGCCGAGGTATTTGTATTCTCCTGTATTTAAATAGGCTTCTATCGTTTTAAGCGGTTCAGGATCGCGATTGCCGTCGACAATAACCCATTCATATTTTCCTTCAACCGAGGCGGCGATGCTTAAAATAGAATTAGGGATACGATACTTCCCGTTAGCACTTTGGGCATTGAATAATAAGATCTTACTCATTTGAACGATAATGCTTAAACATTGGGGCAGTTCCCCCGTAATACCGATGGGATGGGGCCCATCGGTATATCCAACCAGGTACGGGGAAACAATTTACAATAAACACAAGCTGACTCAACTAAATCAGTTCACTTTAAAGAATTACGCACTACCAAAAAGTAAGGTTGCCTGTAAAGACAAATAAATTGGGCGGGCAACCTTTATAATTAACAGCGCGTAATTTCTATTGATAGCAACACCGCATTAATCTTAAAGACCTTGATAAAAACCTTAAAAAAATATATCCATCATCGTGTGTTTTCATCACCCGTAAGGGAGAAGGAAGTGGTGGAAGCTTACGATTTATGGGCAGAGAATTATGATTCACAGCCCGGCAATCTTATGCTCGACCTTGACGACTTACTTTTTACCAAACTGCTGGAAACTGCCGATATAAAAGATAAACTTGTTGCCGACATTGGGTGCGGCACCGGCCGGCATTGGGCCAAAATCTTTGAAAAAGGCCCTGCTGAACTTACCGGGTTTGACGTTTCCCCTGGTATGCTCAAAAAGCTGAACGACAAATTTCCCGACGCGCAGACACAAGTAATTACTGACAACAATTTTATATTCGTTGATGACAGTGCGTTTGATGTGATTCTGTCTACGCTCACCGTAGCCCATATTGAAAATATTGAAGAAGCGCTGGAAGCATGGTGCAGGCTATTGAAATACAAAAGTGACATTATCATCACCGATTTTCATCCGGATGCCCTATCCTTTGGCGGCAAAAGAACCTTCAAACATCGCAACGCCCAAATTGCTGTACGCAATTTTGTTCACTCTACCATCGCCATAAAAAAGATACTGGCACGAAACGATTTTTATGTAGTGCATGAAGAAGAGCGGAAAATTGATGAACAGGTAATGCATTACTACCTTAATCAGGATGCATTATCTGTTTACGAAAAATTTAAAGGTTTCCCCATCATTTATGGGATTCATTTCAGGAGGATGTGATGGTCTTTAATAATGTAAAATTGGCCGGCAGTAATAACACCATTAATATTGGGATAAGCCATACTAAGATCGCTTATGTTTCGCCATACCCGGTTGATGATATGGCCGAAAAACTGCAGCTGCAATTTGACAATGCCATTGTCTTTCCGGGATTGATCAACTCCCATGATCATTTGGATTTTAACCTGTTCCCGCAACTGGGCCATAAGACCTATAGCAATTATACAGAGTGGGGTAACTATATCCATAAAAACTATAAAAACGAAATTGCTGATGTGGTAAACATCCCGCTATCGTTACGGGTAAGCTGGGGGTTGTATAAAAATTTACTTTGCGGGGTAACTACCGTGGTAAACCATGGCGAATACCTGGTCCCTGAAGAGGAGCTGATAACAGTTTTCCAGGAATGCGAGTGCCTGCACTCCGTGCAGTTTGAAAAAAACTGGAGGCGAAAACTCAACACGCCAACTTATGCAAATCTTCCGGTTGCTATACATGTAGGCGAAGGGAACGACACTTTATCTCATAAAGAAATAGATCAGCTTACCCGCTGGAATTTGCTGGGCAAAAAACTGGTGGGTATTCATGCTGTGGCAATGTCGGAAAAGCAGGCGAAAAAATTCGACGCTATTGTTTGGTGCCCCCGGTCGAATTACTTTTTGCTGAACAAAACTGCTGACATTGATCTGTTAAAAAAATACACCACCATTTTATTCGGTACCGATTCCACTTTGACAAGTACCTGGGATATTTGGGAACAATTGCAGTTAGCCCGGAAAACCGGCCATATCAGCGACGATGAGCTGTATCGTACAACCAATAAAAATGCAGCAAACACCTGGAAATTAAACTCAGGTGACATCGCCGCCGGAAAAGTCGCTGATATTGTAATAGCAAAATCAAATGCTGACAGTAAAGGCTTCGACGGTTTTTTTGAACTTGGCCCCGCTGATTTACTTTTAGTCATCCACAATGGCAACATTCGCTTGTTTGATGAATCATTGTTACCGCAATTGAGTGCAAAAAATATTGGTGGTTTTAGCAAGGTTTATGTAAAAGGAGTTTGTAAATATATAGTTGGTGACCTGCCCGGTTTGATAAAAAAGATCAGGGAATACCGGCCTGAAACGAATTTTCCAGTAAGTGTCGAAAACCCCGCTTAAATATGGCTATATCCCAAAAGATACGATCAAAACTGCGCCGGGAGTCCATACACCTCGTCAGGGAGATCAATTATCTGTTGGGCCGTAGCAATAGTTTTTATCAATCAGCCCGTGGCAGTCGCGTAGTTATCTATCATGGTATTTGCGGGCAGGATCATACCCGGTTTAACCCAATTTTTTTGACGCAAAAAACCTTTGAATCGCATCTTAAATTTTATAAAAAATATTTCAACGTCGTTTCGCTCGAGGATTACTATCATCAACGATTCAGCAACGACAGGTTCAATATTTCTATTACGTTTGATGATGGTTTCACCAATAATCACAAATATGTGTTGCCGCTGCTTGAACAATACCAGCTGCCCGCAACGTTTTTTATCACAGCTATCAGGTCGGCAGGGCACGATGTTTTATGGAATGATTTTTTAGGGATCGTAAGCAAATATGGCCCTGAGGAAATGGTGTATAACAACGAGACTTATCGTAAAGGGGCTGTTAATAAATACGTTTCGGTATCCAACGGGATCAGCCTGGTTGAACAACTCCGCTCTTGCGGATTTAGTGAAAAGGCCGAAATGATGGAAAAGCTTTATCCACTTGTCCCATTTAAAACAAATAAACAGGAAGAAGATTACTGGCTGCAAATGACAACCGAACAGATCAGGGGGTTATCATCTTCACCGTGGGTTACGGTTGGCGCTCATGGGCATTACCATAATGACCTGGCAAAAATCAACATTGATGACGCGACCGCTGAACTTGCATTTTCAAAAAATTATCTCGAAAAAATAATAGATAGACAAGTAACCAGTTTTGCGTTCCCCTATGGAGCTTATACTCCTGAAGTGGTGGCAGCAGCAAAAAACGCAGGCTACCAGCAGCTTCTCGCAACTGACTTTCTATTTGCGGAAGATCATAATGATATAACAATGCGCGAACGCTTTACGGTTAACCCGTTTATATCGACCAGTAACCAGATGTACGCCACTATAGCCCGCAGATATGAGCATTAAGAGCAAAAGCGGGGACTATTATATCGAGCGGCTAAGTGAAAGCAACCTGGCTGGCCTGGAAAACTTATTTACAGCAGTTTATAACAGGCCGCCCGCCACTAATCTTTTTGCTTCGAAATATAATACAGCATTTACGGCGGTTATTTACACCGCCTATATTGCCTATAACAACCAACAAGTGCCTATTGCCTATTACGGGGTTATCCCCTGTTTTATTCGATTTGAAGATAAGATCGTGCTATCCGCACAATCCGCAGATACGATGACCCATCCGGAGTACCGTAACAAAGGCTTATTTGTTGAGCTGGCAGAAATGACCTATGAATTGTGCAGAAGCGCGGGAATGCCATTCATATTTGGATTCCCTAATCAAAATTCATTACCCGGTTTCTTAAACAAGCTGGAATGGAAAACGACAGAACGCCTTGACTGTTTTCTGATACCGGTAAGCATTTTTCCCTGGCGGCGGGGGCTGAAAAAAGTACCGGTTTTAAAAAAGATTTTTAATAAGCGCGCAACTGAGCTTTTAAAGATATCTACACAGCCTCAACAAGGTATTGATAATTCGGTATTTAAAGATGGCTATGCAGGCATCTATCGAGATTACCAATATCTCAAATACAAAACTTATTATACAACTCATGTAATCAGGATAGGGACGTCAACCGCGTGGGTAAAAATAAATAATGAGCTGTTGATCGGAGACCTATCGGTATCGCCGGAAAATTTTGATATGGTAATGCGTCAGTTAAAAAAATTGTCGCGCAAGCTCGGATTAGCTGAAATACATTTTCACGCAAGCCCCGGTACCACATTGCATACCTTGTTTTCGGGTAGCTTTTATTCCATCCCATCCTTCCCGGTTATTTTTAAGGATTTCGCAGGAAGTACACCCATTAACAAAATTAAATTCACCGCAGCCGATATAGATACGTTTTAATATGAATTCACCAATCAAAAATCTCTTTTTCAAAAACACCTCCGTGCAAACGTTCGTTATCTCCCGCCTGCAGGATAGCGAGATTGAAGAAAAGGTATATTTAAGAGAAAGCGAACAGGAAATTGATATCACAAAGCATCACGCGATGATTTGCCTCGATCCCTTCTGCATGGCGGTATGGCTCAATAAGGAACATTTAACAACAATCAATCCGGCTGCAATAAAAATATTATTCAAAAAAGAGGATGAAACTAATGCTGTTATCAACTTATCACTTATTGAAAAAATCCCGACCGAAAAAGGTATTTTACTGTTGTACAAGATTGATAGTGTAAGAAATAACCAGTTAAACCCTTTACACCGACTTGTATTTTTAGCGTACTTTTTGCGGTCAAAAAAAAACACCTATTACAGCCGCCGGGTTATCAGCGCCCTTTATTCATATCCCAGGCGAATCATCATTGTATCCTATAAAGATGATAGCTATTACAATATCTTCCCGATGGATATACAAGGGTACATTGCCGAAGAAGGGTTGTATATTTTAGGGCTACGCACAACCAACGCAACGCTGAACAAAATACTCGGCGCAAAAAAGGTAGTAGTTTGCGATACCGATACCGTTGACATCAGCACGGTTTATAATTTAGGCAAACATTCCAGCAATGCGCCAACACCTTTAAGCGACCTTCCATTTGGCACTTGCGAAAGCGAACAGTTTGGGTTTCCTGTTCCTGATTTCACAGGCTCTTATAAAGAAATTGAGATAATTTATAACCGTGAAATGGGTTACCACATGCTGATGGTTGGTAAAGTTGTAAATCACAAAAAACGAAAAGAAAACGCTGCTTCACTTTACCACATAGGTTTTTTGCAGTATCAAAATAGTAATTATAAAAGTATTGAGGGATTGTTTTAATCAAAGCCGCTTATGATATACGTTTCCGTTAGCTACAATTATTCGCCAAATTTTATTTCACCTGAAAGCTGGTTTAAAAGAACGGAGGGGTATGCCGGTATATTAGAATGTTTAAGCAAAAACAACACCGTTTTTAATGTTAAACAAATAAATTTTGAAGGCGAGCGTATACACAATGGTGTTAACTACAAATTTGTAAATTTCGATAAAAAGGAGACTTTTTTTCCGGTCCAATTAAACAGGTTCGTAAAAGATTTGAACCCTGATATTGTAATCGTACAGGGACTGCATCATCCGCTTCAGTTAATTCAGCTACGAATGATACTCCCTAAAAAGACTAAAATCATCGCCCAGCACCACGCAGAAAAACCGTTTGCAGGAGCAAAAAAATACGTACAGCGAATTGCTGACAAATTCGTGGATGCTTATTTATTTGCTTCACATACGCTAGGACTGGAATGGGTGGAAAACGGCAATTTAGCTTCGACAAAAAAAATACATGAGGTGATGGAAGTATCATCCATCTTTTCTCCGCTTGATAAAAACGAAGCTAAATTGAGGACAACCGCAGAGGGGCGCCCGGTTTTTCTATGGGTGGGGCGGCTTAACGCGAATAAGGACCCTATTAACGTAATAAAGGCATTTTTAAAATTCGCAAAAAGCTACCCTGAGGCACGTTTGTATATGATATACCATACTGATGAATTGCTTAACTACATCAGGAAATTATTGAACACTGGGGATTGCCCGGTTAAGCTGATAGGCCAAGTTCCGCACAGCGACTTACTTTACTGGTTTAATAGTGCCGATTATTTTATTTCAGGATCACATTACGAAGGCAGCGGGACAGCGGTTTGTGAAGCAATGTCGTGCGGTTGTGTGCCAGTTGTTACTGATATACCTTCGTTCAGGATGATAACCAATAATGGCCAATGCGGTATCCTGTACGAACCCGGAAGCGAAGCTGCATTATTAGCCGCTTTACTGCAAACCAAAAATTTGGATCTAGATGAGAAGCGGAAAAACTCATTTGCACATTACCATAAAAAGCTATCTTTCGAAGCTATTGCGCGGCAAATTGAGTCGATTGTGGATTTGATAAGTGGTGAGCAAAAAAAAACGTATCAACCAGGAACTAAATACTCCCCGATTGATACGCTATGATCAAAGTTTTGTCAGTAAACTACAGTTCCCTAACCCAAATGTTACGGAAGCTTAATGGTATGCTTTTATCACCATGCGCCTGCAATTTTATTGGGCATGCGCCGTGTTTGTGATATAAGGGTTTACCGATATACAAAGTCGGGCCTATCAGCTCGAAATTATTTTCAACCAGCACACCGTTAAAAAATACGGTTACCCTTGCAGGAGACTTTACCGTTCCGTCTTCGTTAAATACAGGTGCTGTCCATATTACATCGTAATATTGCCATTCACCTGGCTTTCTGCCCGGGTTAGCTAAAGGGATAACTTGTTTGTAAATACTACCCGCCATGCCATTAACATAGGTTTTGTTATTATAAGGATCTAAAACCTGCAATTCGTACCCATCATCACCTTTACCTGTAGAAGCTAAAAACACGCCGCTGTTGCCGCGTCCCTGGCCTGAGCCGGCTATATCCACCGGTTCGCGCCATTCAATATGCAACTGGTAATTATTAAATGATTGTTTGGTTTCGATGCTTCCGTATTGCTTGTTTACCGTCAGCACATCTCCGTTAACATCCCATTTAGCCGGAGATTTATCCGACGTTTGAACCCATTGGTCCAGGTTTTTACCATCAAATAATATAATAGCATCTGATGGCGCATCTCTGAAGGTATTGCCGGGTATTACTACCTTTGGTACGGGCTCCCAAATTTCGGTATCTTCAGGTTTTGCCTGCTGCGCATTCGCCATAAAAAAGCTACCTGCCAGTATGGCTGTCATTACAATTGTATTTCTCATCTTATTGGTCATTTGGTTATTTATTTTGCGCAGACTTACGAAGTTTTTAAAACTTTGTAAGTCTTAAATATTACACATGCAACACATTCTTCGCATAAGCGCTGCTTTCGGCGATACTTACATAAGGGTCAATGCTGATATAGTTTTCCTGCTCCACGATATAGTGCTTTAAACCTCCGACTTTTGCTTTGCTTAAAATCGTCTTAAAATCGACGCTGCCTTTGCCTACCTCGGTATTTAGCTCAGGATGTGTTTTATCCATATCCTTTAAATGACAAAGCGCAAACCGGCCGGGATGCTCTTCAAACAATTTAACAGGGTCTTTTCCTGCACGTACCACCCAATAGATGTCCAATTCCATGTGTACAAGCGCCGGGTCAGTTTCCTTTAACAATACATCATAAAACGTGGTACCCTCAACAGCGTTCCATTCAAAATTGTGATTATGGTAACCCAACTGCAGGCCCGATTTCTTGCATAGCTCCGCAGCCTTGTTCAGCTTCGCGGCAACTTCCTTACATCCGCTTTCGGTTTTCAAAAGCTTGTTATCTACATACGGGCAGATCACATAAGTTTGCCCGGTAATATTAGCGGCTTCAATATAAGTTTCCAGTTCATCGGTCTTTCCTTCGGCCAGCAGCTGCCCCATACCATAATGCCCGCTTGGGGTG
The DNA here is from genome assembly GCA_964657275.1 of uncultured Mucilaginibacter sp. Lineage (GTDB taxonomy): Bacteria > Bacteroidota > Bacteroidia > Sphingobacteriales > Sphingobacteriaceae > Mucilaginibacter. The sequence goes on from CAZZUU010000145.1 coordinate 8,911, forward strand.
GTGAGTCCGTTTGCTTTTAGTAATTCACTAAATGCTTTGGGATCCAATCCCCAAAAACCATCCTTTTTTGAATAGCCGAATGTTTCAACCTCTTTATAGCCCGCAGCAGAAACTTTTGGGATAACACTGTTTACGTTGTTTGGCAATTGCTCGCGTAAGCTATATAACTGTAAGCCAACCACATCTTTATTTGCTTTTGCAAGCAACATATTGGGCGCAATCATAATTCCTGCGGAAACTACTCCCGCCTGCGTTAAAAATATTCTTCTCGTTGT
>CAZZUU010000146.1:0-8978 GCA_964657275.1 uncultured Mucilaginibacter sp.
CAGCCATTAAAGGTGAGCATATTTGTAGGCGGGCCACCATCTCACCCGGTAGCCGCGGTTATGCCATTGCCCGAAGGCTTATCAGAAATGACTTTTGCCGGGGCACTCGGAAATCGCCGCTTTAGGTATTTTTATGATAAGGAGGGGTTTTGTATTTCGGCTGACGCCGATTTTGTAATCACCGGAACGGTGATGCCGCACGAGAATAAGCCCGAGGGCCCTTTCGGCGATCATTTGGGTTATTACAGCTTAAAACATCCGTTTCCACTATTAAAGGTACATAAAGTTTACCACCGTAAAGATGCGATATGGTCGTTTACGGTGGTGGGCCGGCCGCCGCAGGAAGATACCAGTTTCGGCGCTTTAATCCACGAAATTACCCGGGCGGCTATTCCTAAAGAAATACCCGGTTTGCATGCGGTTAACGCGGTGGATGCGGCAGGGGTACATCCCTTATTATTTGCTATCGGAAGCGAACGATACACGCCTTATGCAAAGGAAAATAAACCCCAGGAGATACTAACCATCGCCAGCCATATATTGGGAAAAGGGCAATTGAGCCTGGCGAAATACCTGTTTATAGCTGCGCAGGAGGATAACCCGCAATTAAATGTGAATGATGTTCCCGGATTTTTGAAACATATCCTTCAACGCATCGACCTTACCCGTGATCTGCATTTTTTTACCAAAACCACCATCGACACACTTGATTATAGCGGTAACGGGTTAAATTCCGGCAGTAAGGTAATAATCGCAGCCGCGGGTGAAATAAAAAGGGAGTTATGGAACGAATTGCCGGCCGGTTTTACGTTGCCGCGACCATTTGATAGTTTTAAAATGGTAATGCCGGGCATATTAGCTGTCGAGGTCCTAAAAAATATCGCAAATAGTGATTTACCTTTAATTCTTGAAATATTAGACGAGCATTTAACTGACGCTAACCTCGATGGTTTACCATTAATTGTGCTTTGCAACGATGCCGGCTTTACCGCTCAAAGTATCAATAATTTTATTTGGGTAACATTTACCCGCAGTAACCCGTCGCACGATATTTATGGCATCAATAGTTTTACCGAAAATAAACACTGGGGCTGCAACGGCCCGCTTATTATTGATGCCCGCATCAAGCCGCACCATGCGCCAGTGTTAGAAAAAGATCCGAAAATTGAAAAATTAGTAGATAAGTTGGGGGAAAAAGGCGGGGCTCTGCATGGTATTATTTAATAGGACCCAGGACATGATAAATCATCTGAAAAGTATAATAGTTTGTTTTCTTGTTATTGTAACTACCGGCTGTAATAATACACCGCAAAATATTCCTGCATATACCATTTCTAAAATATTCAGAACTGATTCTGTTACAACCGTAAACGTCCATATCAGCAACCGGATGCCGGTGAGTCAGTTGTTATTGATAGCAGGTAAATTAAAGACGGATAGTGACAAAATCCAGAATTTAGAGGTACATTATTTGTTGCCCGGCAATGCAGATATCAGCATGGGCAGCAACAGTTATTACGCGTCGGCACGGTTATTAAAGGCCGGTGAAGTTAAACCCGATGATAGCTTGAAAGATAGTAATGGGAACATCGTCCGGATAAAGATTTTCGGCCTGAATGCCGAAAAGGTAAAACGCCTGCTTACGCTGCAGCCGAAGGAGATAGCCGTCAAAAATGCCCTGGGGAAATTTATAGATGATTATAATCATACGGTGATCATTCCATTTAAGGATAGTGCCAATGAGGTTAAAATAATAGAGCTCGACTCAACTGCAAAAATCGTTTCGGCCACAGTGCCGCTAAAGATAATGGATGGTAAAATAGAAAAATGGCAAGTAACGCAGCATGGCGATTATATGACGCTTAAAGATAGTGTGCTCTCGCAATATAGCGCGGATGGTTTGGGTGTGCCTTTTAATAGCATAAAATCAGGCATTTAATACATGCTGCCTTAAAGGTGTTTCTTGCAGCTTCTAATCCTCATTTGGCTAACTTTAAGATTATTTAATGCAAAGCATTTTTGTTAATTTCGAAGCTGAAATTTATATACCCCAACCAAATTTTAATGAAGAAGCCTGTTTTTTTTATTGTCGCTTTCCTGCTTGTTGTTAAAGGGTTTGCGCAACAAGGTGTAAATATTGATGCTTCTTTAACGGAGTCTCCGGTATCACTGAAAACCTTATCGGGAGTTATCGCCGGGTCACTGGTTATGCCTAAAAATGTGTCCGGAAAAATCCCCGTTGTTTTGATCATTGGTGACGCAGGCCCTACAGATAGGGATGGCAATAATGCAAAGGCTGGTGTATCGGGTAATTCCTATAAACTATTGGCCAATAGCCTGGGTATTAAGGGTATAGCCACGCTTCGGTATGATAAAAGATTGGTGGGCGAAAGTGTGAGTAAAACCAAAGAATCACAAATGCACTTTGAGGACTATGGCGATGACGCAGTTAGCCTGATACTGATGCTGAATGATGATCAGCGGTTTTCGAAGATCGTATTGTTTGGCCATGGTGAAGGATCACTGGTAGCGATGGCAAGTTCAATTGACGAACCGGTAAAAGCATTGATATTAGCAGAGGGTGTGGCCGATAACGGTGAAAAATTATTATTTGCCGAAATGAAGCCAAAGTCAAAGCTTTTAAATGACGAATTTAAAACTCTTGTTGACAGCCTTCATAAAGGAAAGACTATTGATAACATAGATATTACATTATACTTCATTGCAAAGCCAAGTGTTCAGCCATTTTTAATGACCTGGATGCGGTATGAGCCTTTGAGGGCCATAAAAGCTACAAAAGCACCCATACTAATCATACAGGGGACAAATGACCTGCAGGTAGCCGTTACCAATGGGGAGCGACTAAAAAAGGCAAAATCAGAAGCTGTAGTTCTATTCGCAAAAGGGATGAATCATATATTAAAGGATGCGCCTGCAGACCCCGATCAAAATATGGCTACTTATACTAAAGCCGACCTCCCGTTAAACCAGCAAATGGTTGACGGTATTATTGATTTCATCAATAAACTGAGATAATTACTCCCAATTATTCAATATCCTTCTGATAGCGATGATCTCGCCGATATGATAAGCATTATGATCTGCTATTTGCATCGCTTCGCGTAAGATGGTTTGTCCGTCGCCGTGCGGTAGTTGCTGGTAGATATCACTATGTTCCATTAGTTCAATAAACTCATCCAGGTCACTGTCTATTTGCCCTATCGAGCCTGTCCAAAAACTTTCATCTTCCGGAGCGCTTTCTTTTGGCCAATATTCTTCGGGCCATTTTGGCGATTTATGATCCGCATCTTTGCAAAATTGAAGCATATCCCATTGGGCAATGCGTATGTGCTCAACCAGTTGCCAAATGCTATAGGGCATATTTGAGGGTTTCACACCCCTCGATTGTTTTGGAAGATCCTTTAGTGCTTTTTGTAAAGTAGCGTGTGCACCGCCGCCAAGCAGCAGCTTGGTTAATTCACCGATTAGTAATTTATGCTGATTGTCCATAGATGCAATTTTTTAAGTAACAAAGATCAGGTAAATTGGTTGACAATTATTTAAACTAATCTAAAATACGCTGCCGTTAAAGTGGTCGCGAAATTTTTAAAGGAATGCTAATTTGTTATTTATTCAGCGAAATGTTTAAGTTTATACTTCGAAAACTAATCCCGTAAATCAAGTGATAAAAAAAATATTATATACATCCCTTTTAATTGTTACGGCTTTTATCGGCTGTAAAAAAGACGGCACAAATGCCGACGCCCTTACCGCCAGGGATGATGCAGCTTTTACCATTTACGAAAATACTTTCCTGGAGGCATTATGGAAACTTGATCCTGACCAGGCCACTTCAGTAGGCTATCATAAATATGACAGCTTGCTGGTTATACCCAACGACCAAAGCAGGAGTAAAATGATAGATTTTGCAAAATTGCAGCTCGATTCATTGAGCCGTTATGAGCCCAATACGCTCTCAGATGCCAATAAAATAGATTATCATTTAATGCAAAATGAACTGGAGTCCATTCAATGGAGTATACAGCAGCTTAAGCAGTATCAATGGGACCCATCGTACTACAATGTGATTGGCACGTTTGCGTATATTCTCAACGAGCATTATGCACCGCTGGCCAAACGCCTTCGGAATTTTTATGAGAAAATGGCTAATGTACCGGCTTATTACAAGCAGGCAGAAAAGGAAATTAAAAATCCTGTTGTAGAGTTAACCGGTCTGGCCGTTGAGCAGCACCTGGGTGGGTTAGGCGTTATTGAAAATGATTTTGCTGATTCATTAAAGAAAACCAGTATACCCGCAGCCGAGCAAAAACAAATGCTGGACAGGGTTAAACTTACCGTTGATGCCATAAAAGCTTATACCGAGTGGTTGAAAGTTTTAAAAAATGATCATCCCCGCAGTTTCAGACTCGGGAAAGAGTTGTACGAGACTAAATTTAAATACAATATCCAATCGGAGCTAACTGCTCAGCAGATCGTGAACGCAGCCTTGGAGCGAAAAAAATACCTGCACCGCGCCATGGCCAAAATAAGCAAGCAACTATGGCCTAAGTATTTTGGAACCAAACCAATGCCTGCCGACTCGATCGATCTTATTGCTCAAGTGATCGATACCATATCGACACAACACGTTAAGCCCGACGATTTTCAATCGACTATTGAAACCATACTGCCAAAACTTACCGCTTTTGTGAAAGCGAAGGACCTGGTTACCCTTGATCCGTCAAAACCGTTGGTTGTGCGTAAAGAACCCGGCTATATGGCAGGCGTTGCAGGTGCGTCAATGAGTTCTCCCGGCCCGTATGATAAAGGCGGTAATTCCTATTTTAACGTGGGCAGCCTTACCGGATGGTCTGCAGAAAAAGCAGAAAGTTACTTAAGAGAATACAATAATTACAGTTTACAGATATTGTGCATACATGAGGCAATTCCCGGCCATTATGTACAACTGGTGTATTCTAATAAGTCGCCCAGCATTATTAAAGCGGTTTTTGGCAATTCGGCAATGGTTGAAGGCTGGGCCGTTTACAGCGAGGAAATGATGCTGGATGCAGGTTTCGGCAACAGCGATCCCGAAATGCGGCTGATGTGGTATAAATGGCACCTGCGATCGGTTTGTAATACTATACTGGATTATGCCGTGCATACCCAAAATATGTCGAAACAGGATGCTATAAAACTGCTCGTGCATGATGCATTTCAACAGCAGGCCGAGGCAGAAGGCAAGTGGAAGCGCGTAAGCGTAACCAGCGTTCAGCTCGACAGTTATTTTACCGGGTACAAAGAAATAATGGATTTGCGTGAAGCCTATAAAAAGAAACTGGGCGACAAATACAAGTTGAAAGATTTTAATGAGAAATTTTTGAGCTACGGCAGTGCGCCGGTGAAATATATCAAAGAGGCCATGTTAGAAAAGAAAAGCGACGCAGGCGACACCAAGCCTTAATTACTATAGAACCGATAGTGTAAAATATTTATTACAATTACATTATAATTGCTTGCATTGTAATTAATTATAAATATTGTATATTTACTTATTAAAGTAATGTCCAGAAAATCAGGCTTTAATAACCAGATTTGTCGTTATCTAAATAGTTTGATAAAAGAAAGAGAAGTATGTTGCCCATTTCGGGTATTTATTTTCTCAGTATTCCCAGTTTGTTTAAGGGAATACGGTTACAAACGAATAAAATGGCCCCTTTGCTACTATTACGTTAGATTGGCAAGAAAAGGTACAATATTTGTTTTATTTGTTTACAGTATTTATTAACTCTCAAATTAGCAGTATCATGAGTATATACGCGATTATCGGACTAGCCATTCAAGCAGTACCAGTGTTTTTTATCATCAGGACAAGCATCTCCATGATAAAAAAGAAAAGTATCTACTAATTAGTTGATTAGTAGTTTTTTGCTTTTTTCTTATTGTGATTGATTATCATAGTAGTACTCCTGCGTTTTACGCCGGAGTTTTTTTTTGTAACCCGCGCCGGATTAATTCCGTATAACGAAGTGAGTGAAAATTTAATGATAATGCTAATTTGAGAGTTATAGCCGGGGTTGAGAGCCTGGCTATATCCATTTTTAGGCTTTTGTGAAGGCGGAGATGTTTTTAAACATCGAACACCGAATGTTGAATATCCAACCCCGAAGTTAACTTCGCTATTCAATATTGTTATTCAGTGTTAGATATTAACCTTCAACTTGTTAAACTTTTTTGGAAGAATATTATCTCCAGTGGCCCGGTATCCAGATATAGCCATGACGGCTGTTTCTCCAATGGCCGCGTATCCAAACAGCACCGGGATGTTCAGGCACTACCCAATGCCCGGGTTGGTAAACATAAGTTCCGCCGCCGGGTGTCCATTCCTCGGCAACCCAAACATGATTTGGTGAAGGGCGGTGAGGCCTGGCCACAACTACATGGTGGGGGCGAATCCTAACAACAATTTGCTGTGCATAGCTGCTTGTCGCAGCAAAAAATGATACTATAGTTAGTAGCATTAAAACTTTAATTGTCTTTTTCATGGTAAAAAATATTTGTTTGCCCTTTAAGACAAGTAAAATGCAATAGGGTTTAAAAGAAAATTCACCAACGCCGAGACGGGATTAAAAAATTTCGAATCTTCACATCGTCAAATTTTCAAATCAAAAAATCAAAAACTTCTTATATTCGCTTCTATGTCACCCGCCGAAGCAAAGAAGAGAATAGACGCCATTTCGACCGAATTAAAACAGCACAACTATAATTATTATGTGCTGGCTATGCCTACCATATCCGATTTTGATTTCGACAAGAAACTGGAAGAGCTGAGTGAACTTGAGAAACAATTTCCTGAGTTTGCTGATGCCGACTCACCAACACAAAAAGTGGGTGGCGATATAACTAAAGAGTTTGTTACTGTGAAGCACCGCTGGCCGATGCTGTCACTCGGCAACACGTATAATGAGCAGGAATTGCTCGATTTTGACCAGCGTATCCGGAAGGCCATAGGTGATAACTTTGAATATGTGTGCGAATTAAAGTTTGACGGTTTGTCTATAAGTCTTACCTATGAAGATGGCAAACTTTTAAGGGCGGTAACGCGCGGCGACGGCATACAGGGCGATGATGTAACAACAAATGTCCGTACCATAAACACCATACCCAAGCGCCTGCACGAAGGGAATTATCCTGAACAATTTGAGATACGCGGCGAAGTGTTTATGCACCTCAAAGCCTTTGAGCGCCTTAATGCCGAACGTTTGGAAGCTGGCGAAGTTACTTATGCTAATCCAAGAAATTTCGCCTCAGGGACGCTTAAAATGCAGGATTCGGCCGAGGTTGCTAAACGTCCGCTGGATTGTTTCCTGTATTTCCTTTATACCGAGAAGCTTTTATTTAAAACCCATTGGGAAAGCTTGCAGGCCGTTAAAAGCTGGGGCTTTCATGTAAATGACAATAGCCGCCTTTGTGGCAGCATAAATGAGGTTTTAGCGTTTATTGATAGCTGGGATAAAAAACGTTTCGACCTGAGCTATGATATCGATGGCATTGTAATCAAGGTAAACAGCTATGCACAACAGCAGGAGCTTGGCTTCACCGCCAAATCGCCGCGCTGGGCAATTGCTTACAAGTATAAAGCAGAGCAGGTGCAAACCGAACTGCTTAGCGTGAGCTACCAGGTTGGCCGTACCGGCGCCGTCACACCGGTGGCAAATTTAAAGCCGGTATTGCTCGCAGGCACTACCGTAAAACGTGCAACGCTGCACAACGCCGATGAAATAGAGAAGCGGCTAAAGCTGCACGAGCACGACTGGGTTTTTGTGGAGAAGGGCGGCGAGATCATCCCTAAAATAATCAGCGTTAACCTCGATAAGCGCGATCCGTCAGCCATAGCCATACAGTATATCACCCATTGTCCGGTATGTAACACGCTATTGGAACGTAAAGAGGGTGAAGCTGCATTTTACTGCCCGAACGATGAAGGCTGCCAGCCGCAGATAGTTGGCAAAATGCAGCACTTTATCAGCCGCAAGGCCATGAACATTGACGGCCTGGGTGATGAAACTATCGAAACGTTGTATCAGAAGGGTTTTATAAAGCATATCAGCGATATTTACGACCTGCACCTGCACAGCGAAGAGTTAAAGAAGATGGGCCGCTTTGGCGAGAAATCTATCAATAACATGCTGGATGGTATCGAAAAGTCAAAGCAAATGCCTTTTGAAAAAGTGCTTTTTGGATTAGGCATCCGCTATGTTGGCGAAACCGTGGCAAAGAAGCTAACAACTCATTTTAAAAACATCGATAACTTAATGGCAGCCAGCAACGAAGAATTGATAGGTGCCGAAGAAATTGGCGAACGTATCGCGTTAAGCCTCACAGAATATTTCTCGAACGAAAGCCACCGCGAAGAGATAGAAAAACTAAGAGCGCAGGGGTTACAGTTCATCACCGAAGAAAAGGAAGTAAAACTAGCCAGCGAAAAACTCAGCGGGCAAACTTTTATCATATCAGGTACATTTGAAAAGTTTTCGAGGGATGAGCTGAAGGATATCATAGAACAAAATGGCGGCAAAATACTAAGCAGCATCTCGGCCAAATTAAATTACCTGGTGGCTGGTGAAAACATGGGGCCTGCGAAATTGGAAAAGGCACAGAAGCTGAATATTCCTATTATTAGTGATGGGGAGTTATTGGGGATGATAGAGTAACTTGAATAGGTCCAAAACCGCGAGAAGCCAGCGCTTTTGTCGGCACTTCATACTCGCTGAATTGGAGAGGAAAATAATATTACTATGACAAAAGAGGAAATTACAGAATTTGCAAAATTAATCGTTCAAAATATAAGAGACGCGGCAATCAAAAGTGCAGACAGTCAACTTTACGCAACTAACATGCGCTCCCCAGTCGCCAAACGTTGGCGTGATATTAGGAATAGTGGCAATATTGATAAATTTGGAGAATCTCTAATAGTG
>CAZZUU010000147.1:0-8942 GCA_964657275.1 uncultured Mucilaginibacter sp.
TGAAGAGATGAAAATAGCGGCGGTAAACGCAATAGCCGAAATGGCAAAAAAGCCTATCCCGGAAACGGTTAACCTGGCTTACAATACCACCAATTTAAAGTTCGGGCGTGATTATATTATTCCGAAGCCGATGGACCCGCGTTTAATTACCGAAGTGTCTTCGGCAGTTGCGAAGGCCGCGATTGATTCTGGTGTGGCGCGTAAAATAATAACCGATTGGGATGCTTATACAGAAGAATTACGGTTGCGCATTGGTATTGACGATAAGCTGTTACGGAACCTGACCAATAAAGCAAAGCAAAACCCTAAACGGATAGTTTTTGCTGAAGCCGACACTTATAAAATTTTAAGAGCCGCGCAGATTGTAAAAGAGGAGGGTATAGCAACGCCCATTTTACTGGGAAATGTGGAGAAGATAAAGCACATTATGCGCGAAAATGAGATCGACCTCGGCGATGTGCACATTATCGACCCGGCTTCAAATTGCGTGCATTTGGATGAATATGCTGATTATCTATACAAAAAACGGCAGCGCAGGGGTATAACCTTATTTGAATCAAAGAAATTACTGCACGACAGGAATTACTACGGCGCTTGTATGGTGCAATTTGGCGAGGCCGATGCGCTGATTTCAGGCCTCACCAAAGACTATGTAACCACTATTAAGCCGGCTTTACAAATTATCGGTACAGAAGATGGGGTAAACCGCGTTGCAGGCATGTATATGATGATCACCAAAAAAGGCCCGGTGTTTTTTGGCGATACTACGGTTAATGTTGATCCATCGGTGCAAGAGCTGGTTGATATCACCGTTCTGATCGAGCAATCGGTACGCCAGTTTAATATCAACCCGCGGGTAGCAGTATTGTCTTATTCCAACTTTGGTTCAAACGAGGGCGCTATACCCGAGAAAACACGGGAGGCCGTAAAAATCTTACACGAGAAATATCCCGACATGGTGATAGACGGCGATATGCAGGCCAATTTTGCGCTGAATGTTGACCTGCTTGCCGATAACTTTCCCTTTTCGACGCTGGTAGGAAAACCGGCGAACACGCTGATATTTCCTAACCTTGAATCGGGCAATATTGCTTACAAACTTTTACAGGAAATGGGTGGTGCAGAAGCAGTTGGCCCTATATTATTGGGGCTTAAAAAACCGGTGCATGTATTGCAATTAGGAAGCTCGGTACGGGAGATTGTAAACATGATAACTATTGCTGTTGTAGACGCCCAGGGCAAAGCAAAATAAGCATTGAGCCTGGTTGTTGACACGTAATTGACCGATTATTGTAGTAAAATTAATTAATCATTAGTAAAATTATATTAAGCCAATAATAACCTTTCGCATTTAATATATAATCTTTTACTTAAAAAAATTACCTTTCATCTAAAAATTAACTTAATGGATAAATATGTACGCATATATTAACGGAAAATTGGTGTTTAAAAACGCCGCTTATGTGGTGATAGATGCCGGCGGCGTAGGCTATCATATTAATATTTCATTAAATACCTATTCGAAGCTCGAAAACGCCGAAAACTGCAAACTATTTACATGGCTTCACGTAAAAGAGGACGCCCATACTTTGTATGGGTTTGCTGATGAGGGGGAACGCCGCCTGTTTTTGCACTTGATATCCATAAGTGGTATCGGACCAAACACTGGGCGGATGATGCTTTCTTCTATTACGCCCGAAGAGATCCAGCATGCGATCATTTCGGGCAATGTTTCTTTGATTCAAAGAATAAAGGGCATTGGCCCCAAATCAGCACAGCGTATCATATTAGAACTTCAGGACAAACTCCGCAAGGAGGGCGCCGAAACGCTGAATGTAACGCCGGTAAACAGAACTGCCAAAGACGAAGCGCTTTCAGCATTAGTGATGCTGGGCTTTGCCCGCAATGCGGTTGAGAAAGTGCTGGAGCAGGAAACGAATAAAAGCAGCGGGGAATTAACTGTTGAACAGTTAATAAAATCCGCTTTGAAGAATTTATAAATTATTTAGCATTATCTCAACTCTTGAGGACTTTTACCTGGAAGGTTATAATAATTGTTTTGATCTGCACTGCATTTTGCGGGTTAGGCAATGTGTACGCCCAACAATCCCAGGCTGCAAAAGGCGACTCGCTGAAAGTTAAGATACCTGTAACACTACCCGAATCACGGAGCTTTCTTTTAAGGGAAGGTATTTTTGATGCCGATCCGCCAAACCTGGTTCGCACCATAGAATATGATGCGGCTACCAATAGTTATATACTTTATGAGCGCGTGGGCAACTTGTTGTACCGGCCGCCCCTGTACCTTACCTTCGCCCAATACCTGCAATTGAAACAACGGGAGAGCGAGCGCGATTATTTCAGGCAGCTTTCAGATAATTATGCCTATCAGTCTACGCAGCCGGGGTTTATCCCGCAGATAAAAATACGGAGCCAAACTTTTCAACAGATATTTGGCGGCAACAATATCGATATTAAACCCCAGGGATCGGCGGAGGCTATTATGGCCGGGCAATTAAACCAAAACCAAAACCCGCTTTTTAACGAACGCCAGCGCAGCCAGTTCAATTTTAATTTCGACCAGAAGATCCAACTGAATGTAACCGGTACTATCGGCGATAAATTAAAGATCACCACAAATTATAATACAGACGCACAGTTTCAGTTTGAGAACCAGATAAAACTCGATTACACCGGCCACCCGGATGAGATAGTTCAAAAAATAGAGTTGGGTACGGTAAGCATGCCCCTTAACACCACGCTCATTACGGGCAGCCAGGCGTTGTTCGGCTTAAAAACTAAGCTGAAATTTGGCAGGCTTGATGTAACAACCCTAATATCGCAGCAACGCTCCCAATCAAAAACCATCACCATTACCAACGGTGCGCAGCAGGGGCAATTTAAAATGGCGACATCTGATTACGAAGCTAACAAGCACTATTTTTTGTCGCAATTCTTCCGTAATAATTATAACAAGGCGCTTGCTAATATTCCCATCATCAGCTCAAACTACACCATAACTAAAATTGAAGTTTGGACCACCAATAGGGTCAACAGCACAACCGATTCAAGGGATGTGTTAGCGTTCATGGATTTGGGCGAAAATAGCCCGTATAATAACACGGTGGTGCACGGCGGCCCCGGGTTTTCGGGGTTGCCCGCCGGTTTTAAAGGGCCCGGTTTTACACAGCAGTCAAACTCCCTGCTACAAAACTTACCCGCAAATGCACGCTTAACCAACGACCCTGCAAATACAATTGCCACCTATTTCAAAAATACCGGCGGCTCAGATAACTATTCAAAGCTGACTTATGCACGTAAGTTAACCACTAAAGAATTTACCCTGCATCCCCAACTGGGTTATATATCATTGAACTATCCGCTAAATAACGACGAGGTTTTGGCGGTAGCCTACCAGTACACTTATAACGGTGTCCAATACCAGGTGGGCGAGTTCTCAAGCGACGTACCGGTTGACCCAAATACGCCCAAGGTGTTGTATGTAAAGTTGCTGAAAAATGAATTGTTAAAAACCAGCCTCCCCACCTGGAATTTAATGATGAAAAATATTTATTCGTTAAATGCATTCCAGATAAGCCCTACCAACTTTAAAATGACCATCAGCAGGCTGGACGATAAATCGGGCATCCAAAAAAATATTATGGAGGAAGGCCAGAATACCAAAAGTAAACTTTGGATACAACTCACCGACCTTGATAACCTTGATCAGCAAAACAACAAACAGCCCGACGGTTATTTCGATTACCTTGAAGGCATAACGATCGATTCGCAAAACGGGCGCATCATGTTTCCGGTGCTGGAGCCTTTTGGCGCCGACCTGGCCAAACAGTTTGCCCCCGGGGAACAAAGTTTGGTGAGCCGGTATGTTTACCAGCCACTTTACGACTCCACCAAAGCTATAGCACAGCAATTTTTCCCGCAGTTAAACAGGTATACCATACAAGGAACTTATTCGGCAACCGGCGGATCGGAGTATCAACTGAATGCGGTTAACATACCGCAGGGATCTGTAGTTGTTAACGCAGGCACGCTTCAACTAAAAGAAGGCACAGATTACACCATTGACTATAATGCGGGCACCATCCGGATATTAAACCAGGCGCTGCTTTCATCGGGCCAACCCATTACAGTGAAGGTAGAGAATAACGAGCTGTTCGGCGTGCAGCAAAAATCATTGTTCGGTTCGCGGTTTGATTACCACGTTAGCGATAAACTCAATCTGGGCGCTACGATAATGCACTTAACGGAGCAGCCGATAACCCAAAATGAAATTGCGGGCGAAGAATCTGTTTCAAATACAATATACGGTTTTGACGCGAATTATAATTCAAATTCAAGATTCCTGACCCGGTTGGTTGATAAGATACCTTTTATCCACACTAAAGTCCCATCAACTATTAGTTTCAACGGCGAATTTGCCCAGCTTTTGCCCGGTAGTCCAAGCGCACTGAATTTTGCAGGATCAAAAAACGGGACGTCATATCTTGATGATTTTGAAAACAGCCAGTCGGTTATCGATGTTAAGAGCGCCAATAGCTGGCAAATTTCGGGCACACCACAGCTTTTCCCCGAATCGCAAAAATTTAATGACCTGAGTTATGGCTACAACCGTGCGCGGCTGGCATTTTATAATATCGACCCTATTTTTTACACCAATTCTATAGTCAGCCGAAACGAGCTATCTAATCACTACGTGCGGCAGGTTTTGGAAACAGAGGTATTCCCATACGAGCAATCGCCTACAGGCCAACCGTTAAGCTTGTCAACCCTGGATATGGCTTTTTATCCAACGGTGCGCGGCCCTTATAACTATACTTCAACAGGCCTTAACACCGACGGTACACTGCAAAGCCCGCAATCGCGATGGGGCGGGATGTTCAGGGGCATCAACTCAAACGATTTTGAATCGTTAAATGTGCAGTACATTGAATTTTGGGTGCTTGACCCATTTATCTATAAACCGAATTCTCTTGGTGGCGATTTATACTTCAACCTGGGAAATATTTCGGAGGATATATTAAAAGACGGGCAAAAAAGCCTGGAAAACGGTTTGCCTGCCGACGGAAACCTCAACAATGTAGTTCAAACTGCATGGGGGCGGGTGCCTAAACTGCAACCGGTTGTGAATTCATTTGACAGCGATCCGAATTCGCGCAAACTACAGGACGTTGGTTTGGATGGATTAAATGATGCTGACGAACAAACACAGTTTGCCCCGGCTGTGCAGCAGGTTAAAGCTGCGGTTAGTGCACAGGCAGCAAATAACTTTGCAGCCGACCCTTCATCAGACGATTATCAATACTACCAGGGCCCTAATCTCGACAAAGCCGGCGCAGGTATTTTGCAGCGTTACAGCAAGTATAACGGTACCGACGGGAATTCGCCTACCTCACAACAGTCACAGGCGCTGCTTGGCCTGCAAACCTCAGCTGCAACATCGTTGCCCGATGGCGAGGATATTAATCATGATAATAACATGGACCAGGATGATGAATACTTTCAATATAAAGTATCCATTCGTCCCCAGAGTATGGTTGTCGGGCAGAATTTTATCACCGATAAGGTTACATCCGATGTTAAGCTTGCCAATGGCACAACCCAAAAGGTAACCTGGTACCAGTTCAGGATACCGATCAATCAATACCAATCTGCCGTTGGCGGGATACAGGATTTTAAATCCATCCGCTTTATGCGTATGTTCATGACGAACTTTGCCGATACTGCCGTATTGCGGTTTGCCACATTACAACTGGTACGCGGCGAGTGGCGCGCATTTAACACCGAAAATAACCCAACCAACGTAATTGCCGACCCATCGATAGTTAACCCGCCGCTTGATAATTCGACACTTGATGTAGAAACTGTAAATATTGAGGCAAATGGTAACCGGTCGCCAATACCGTATGTGGTACCGCCGGGCATACAACGGCAAACCAATTACAATAACCTGCAAACCAATACCAAGCTGAACGAGCAGTCATTGTCGCTATTGGTTAATAACCTGCGTGATGGTTATTCAAGAGCGGCGTTCCGGTTGTTTAATAACGATTTGCGGAAGTATAAACGCATGCAAATGTTTATACATGCCGAAGCAAACGGAAGTACGTTAAAGAACAACGACCTGAGTGCTTTTATACGATTGGGTGCTGATTATACCGATAACTATTACGAATACGAAATTCCGCTGGAAGTTACCCAGCCAAACTCAACAGACCCCAACGCAATATGGCCTGCTGCGAATGAGCTTGACCTGCAGCTTTCATTATTAACCAATGCAAAACTGGCCCGTAATGGCGCCAAATATAACGGACAGCCATGGCCTTTAACGCTGCCGTTTACGTTGGTAGACGGGCATAATAAAATTACAATTGTTGGTCAGCCCGATCTAAGCCGTGTTACTACGGTTATGCTTGGCGTACGCAATCCTTTGAAAACATCAGCTACGGCAAGTACAGATGACGGCCTGGACAAAGCAGGGACATTATGGTTCGACGAATTACGGATGACCGATTTTGACAACCAGGGAGGATGGGCCGCTACGGGCAGGTTTGATGCCAAACTCGCCGATTTTGGCGATATTACC
Source organism: uncultured Mucilaginibacter sp. (assembly GCA_964657275.1). Classification (GTDB taxonomy): domain Bacteria; phylum Bacteroidota; class Bacteroidia; order Sphingobacteriales; family Sphingobacteriaceae; genus Mucilaginibacter. The sequence goes on from CAZZUU010000147.1 coordinate 6,605, forward strand.
GTTACCGGAAGTAAAACTACGATAGGCTTTGGTACGTTGGATTCACGTGTTGGCGACCGCAGCCTGAATGATAACACCGTTTACGACGTATCCGGAAGTTTGGAACTTGGAAAATTCTTTCCCGACAAAAGCGGTATACATATACCAGCCTACGTAAATGTATCATCGCAGGTAAGTACGCCGCAATATGACCCGGCATCACCCGATATTTTGCTAAAACAATCAATAGCCGCAGCCGGTACTACTCAGAAAAAGGATTCAATAAAAAATGCTGCTGAAGACTACACCGTTCGCAAGAGCATAAACTTTACCAACGTTCATAAAGCAAAAACGGATACCAAGGCGCCTAATCATATTTGGGACATCGAAAACTGGAACGCCACCGTTGCCTATACCAATTATGAACACCACGATTTTACCACGCTTAACGACCTGGAAAAAACCTATCATGTCGCGCTGGCTTATAACTACAGCAACCAGCCTAAATATTATAGTCCGTTTACCAAGATCATCAAAAATAATTTGCTGACGCTGATCCGCGATATTAATATTAGCCTTGCGCCATCGCGGTTAAATTACAGCATCAATTTCGACAGGTTTTACTCTGAAAGCACCCTGCGGAACAATGATCCAAATGATGTGGTGCCTATTCCGACAACGTATAACAAAACCTTTAATATTACCCGCGTTTATGGTATTGGATGGAACCTCACCAAATCTTTCCAAATGGATATTGATGCCACCAACCTATCGACCGTGGATGAGCCTTACGGCAGACTTGACGGTTTAAAAATAGATACGCTTTGGCGGAATATTTTACGGCTGGGGCGTACAACCAATTATAACCATACACTTAATTTTAATTATACGGTTCCGCTTGCTAAAATCCCGGGGATGGACTGGACCAGTTTGATTGCCCATTACAGCACGCATTTTAACTGGCAAGGTGCGCCTTTGTTTGCTATCGATCAGCCGCAATTTAATGTAGGTAACAGCATCCAAAATTCACGCACCATACAGCTTAACCCGGCATTAAACTTTGTTTCGCTGTATAACAAGTTCCCGTTCCTTAAAAAGGCATTGAGCGATAAAGACAAAAGTGACTTTACTAAAACCTTACTGGGGCTGGCAACAAGTATCAAAGCGGTAAGCGCTACTTACACCCGTACGGATGGTACGTTTTTGCCGGGTTATTTACCGCAGTCGAACTTTTTAGGTGAAGACTTAAATTATAATGCACCCGGCATAGGCTTCCTGTTAGGCAGCCAGGCTGATATACGGTCGAGGGCAATTGCAGGCGGCTGGATAAGTACCGATACCCTCCAAAATCAGCCCTATGTAACCACCTTTAACGAAGACCTCCATTTAAAGGCAAGTTTGGAACCAATTAAGGGTTTACGAATAGAATTAAGCGCCTTTAAAACGCAGGACCATACCTATCAAACCAATTTTAAATCGGTCGATGGGTCAAACAATATCCAGGATTTGAGCCCGGTTACTTCAGGTGATTATAGCGTCTCGTTCTTCTCGCTGAAAACTGCCTTCTCCAAAGTGAACGGCGTCGACAATACATCGGGTACATTTAAAACATTTTTGAACGACCGGATGATCATTTCACAACGATTGGGAAGGTCAAACCCTAATTCAACCGGGCCGGCTAATGCAGGGTTTGCCGACGGTTACGGACCAAACTCGCAGAATGTAGTGGTGCCCGCCTTTATAGCCGCATATACGGGCAAAAACCCCGGTAACTCCGGGCTGGGGCAGTTTCCTTCTATTCCTATTCCAAACTGGCAGATAACGTACACGGGGTTAAGCAAATTGCCGTTCTTTAGTGATATTTTTGAATCCATCTCGGTAAGAAACGGTTATAATTCATCTTATAATATAAACGGCTACAGCACTTTGCTGCAATACCAGGCAACCAATGGTGCGGTAAGTTCAAGAGATGCCAACAACGACTTTTTGCCGCAGTACCAGTTTTCGCAGGTAACCATATTTGAGCAATTTGTACCGTTGCTTGGCTTTGATATACGCTTTAAAAATAGCATGACCGCCAATTTGGAATACCGGCAAAGCCGGGCCTTAAGCCTTAGCGTGTTGAATAGCCAGTTGGCACAGCAAAATCAAAATGTATTGGTTTTTGGATGGGGATATCATACAAAAAGTTTCAGGTTCCCGTTTGGCTTGTTCAGTTCAACCCAAAACAACAACGACGTAAACTTTAAGATAGATTTCTCTTTGCAGGATAATAAAACCATTATTTACCAGGCGGATATTCAAAATGCACAGATATCATCGGGTGCGCAAAATATTACTGTAAGGCCATCAATTGATT
>CAZZUU010000148.1:0-8909 GCA_964657275.1 uncultured Mucilaginibacter sp.
GATCGTTATCCGGAAACAAGCGGAACTGTTTGAGATCATTCATACCCGGGATTTTAACCCGAACTCAAAGGATTTTGTGAACTATAGGGAAAATATCGAAGAAAAGGATTTAGGTGCACATTTAATAGAACTCTGCAATTTTTATTACAGCACGCAGAGCGACGGGTCGGAATTTGAATCGTTTGCGGATATTAATATTGAAGACGATAGCTTAAACCAAACAAAAATAATTTACCAGTGCAAAAATTGCCTGTCCGTTTATGATGAAACCTACGGTGATGAGTTTAATGATATACCCGCCGGTACCGATTTTAAATTGATCAGCGATGATTATTGCTGCCCGATATGTGAATCGGTAAAGGAAGATTTCATGCTGATCGAAAAATCACAATATTAATTACCTATTTTCACACCGATGAGTAAATTGGAAGCCGCATTTAAGCTTTTCGACGATTATAATAAGCAAGACCCCCGCAGTTTTGAGTGGGAGAATGTGAATCAGCCGCAAGAGTACTTCTTTGCGATCAAATTACATGAATGGGTTTTAAAACTTGATCCAAACGCGAGCGAAGAATTGCTGTTGGCATCGCGCAGTCAGCATATTGGGCGTTGGGAAATACCGCGCGAGGGTTACCCTGAAGGCCGCGAACCTTACCTGAAATGGCGTAAAGACCTCGCCCTGCATCATGCTGAAATTACGGGCCGTTTAATGACCGAAGCCGGTTACAGCGCGGGGCAGGTGGAGCGGGTAACCCAGATCATATTGAAAAAGCGCATCAAGGTTGACCCCGATGTGCAAACAATGGAGAACGCCCTTTGCCTTGTATTCCTTCAGTTTCAATATGAAGACTTCCGAAAAAAACATGAAAGTGATCCCGACAAAATAATCAACATATTGCGCAAATCGCTATTAAAGATGGATGTACACGGGCATAGCTTCGCGCTCAAATTATCTTATACAGGCGAGGCACTGCATCTTATTAATGAAGCATTAAAAGGGCTGAGTAAGTAGTGGCTTGTATTAATGTACCAGCATCTTTCTGAACGAAAGGCTATCGCCGCTAAAAACGTCAAAGTCAACTACATGGTTAATGCCATTTACCCGTGCTTTGTCGGAGTGCTGCCAGAATTTCCAATTGGTGGCTTTAGTTATTTTTAGATCGGGCTGATAATAGTGGGCCAGCCACAGGGTATAATCATCAAAGTGCCCCAATAAATTATCCTGGTAAAAAGTTAAGCCCGAATAGATGATGGGCTTTACTTTTGTTTGGGTCTCGATATATTTTAAAAAGGCACTCAATTCTTTGCGCATTTTAGCGGGCTGAACGCCGTCCAATTGTTCAACATCCACCACCATCGGCAGATCGCCTTTTTCGGTTTTTACCGTTTGCAGAAAAAACCGCGCCTGCCATTTGCCGCTTATTTCCGGCCTGAAGAAATGATAGGCACCACAAATGATGCCGGCCTTTGGCGCTTCGCGCCAGTTGCGTTGAAAATACGGATCGACCAGGAACGCCCCTTCTGTAGCTTTGATAAAAGCGAAGGTAATATGTATACTATCCTCACGCATGTTTTTTACCAACTCCCAGTCTATTTTTGATTGGTATAATGAAACGTCGATGCCGCAAACCTTATATTGTTCGGGCATGCGGATGTTAAAGCTCTTGTAGATTCGGTAATGCTCATTGCCGCCAATATCCCTTACCCAGCGCCAGGTTGAAGTAAAGGCTTTTAAAACATAGCCATAATAAAACGGGGATAGGAGTATCAACGCCAATCCGGCCAAAGCCACCTTCCATCGTACTGATAAACCGTTTTTTGTTTTCCTTTTAACAGGAGCCCGCTTTTTTGCCGGGACTTTTCTTTTTGCCGTGGCCACACGGCAAAGGTAGTAAAGAGCGGGATGGATTTGATGGCAGATTAAAGTTTTGCATTGATCAACTACCTGGTTATTTATCAATGTGATTTGAAGTAATTGCCGATATTAGCTACCGATAAAAACCAACATCAAATTTTATGAAAACAGCAATTGTAACCGGCGCCTCGGGCAATATGGGGCAGGCAGTAGTGAAAAAGTTTATTGACGAAGGATACTTTGTGGTAGGCACCGTCATCCCGAACGATCACGTAGTTATTGATTTTCCGGCTGATAAATTCGAAAAAGCTATAGTTGACCTGACAGACGAGGACGATTCGCAAAAATTTGTTGGCAATGTTGTCACAAAATACGCCAGCGTTGATGCGGCAGTGCTTACTGTTGGCGGCTTTGCGATGGGAGGTATTGCTGATACCAAAGTTGCGGACATCAATAAGCAATACAAACTGAATTTTGAAACTGCCTACAATACTGCAAGGCCGGTGTTTGTGCAAATGCTGAAACAAAATAGCGGGCGCATTTTTATAATAGGATCAAGGCCGGGCTTGAGCGCCGCCTACAGTAAAGGTATGGTAGCTTATGGTTTGGCAAAAACACTCATCTTTAGGTTAGCCGAACTAATGAATGACGAAGCAAAAGGAAAAAATGTAGTAACCAGCGTTGTTGTGCCCAGCACAATTGACACTCCGGCTAACCGTGAAGCAATGCCCGGTGCTAAATTTGAAGATTGGGTTAAACCCGAAGAAATTGCGGATGCGATATATTGGCACTGCACTAAAGAAGCTGCCGTTTTGCGCGAACCTGTAATAAAGGTTTATGGTAACGCGTGAAATTGCTACGAAGTTATAATTGTCCGGCGCTAAAACCAGACTGTAAAATCCCGGAAGATCTTTCGGGATTTTTGTTTGTACTGACTTTTTTCTTCCCGGATTTTGCTTCCAATCGAGTCGAAATCTTCAAATTGTCCTTTATTTCCCTTACGCAGTTTCATCTATTAATAAGCAATAATTTAACTATTAGGGGAAAGTTTGGAATGCCTAATCACAATTTGGGGAAAGAAATCTCCACTCTTTTTTACTTAATGCGCTAATATATAGGTAATTAACCTGATCGGCATCGTAATTGCCTGTTTCTTTTCGGAAAAACAATTGATTAAAAGAGCCGGAACATCAACATTAACCCGGTGCAAATTTTAAAAGACGAAAAGTTACATTTTACAGAGGCCTTATCATGAAAACATCATTTCTACTTATCGCAACCATCTTTTTTTTAACGGCATGCCAGAAGGACATGAGCGTTTTACCCGAGATCGTACAAAAAACGCCTGTGGTGGCTTCCGTAAATACAAAGCCGGATTCTGTTGTTAAAGTTAAACAGGATACGGTTACTAAAGTTCAGCAGGATACAATGCCAGCCGGAGCAGCCTTTAAAATAGAATTGTACAAAGATGGTGTTAACCATGATGACGTTATGATTTTGTTTAAACAACAGGCATCAGCCAATTATGACCCAATGGAAGACGGGCTTGCGTTTTGGGGCAACGGACAGGTGAATTTGGCAAGTACCTCAGTTGATGGAAGGGATCTGGCTATAAATACTTTGCCTTACATACCTGGCATGACTATCGGTTTAGATATGAGGACAAAAGCCGACGGTGCTTTTACGCTGCAATTAGATTATCAAAAAAATCTTCCCTCAACTTCCCATATATGGCTTAAAGATGCGTACCTGAAAGACAGTGTTGATGTACGTACAAAAAGTTACCAGTTTAATGTGATTAAGGCGGATTCCAATTCGTTTGGCAGCAGTAGATTTAAGTTGGTTATAAAAAATGGTACACCTAAATAACCGAATTAATCCAGTTAGGTAAGCCAAGCGAAGTGCTCACAACATTATTTTGTCGGTTTTATGAAAGCCTTTTAGCTCCTTTATATAGTCAGGATAAAGAACCGACTTAAACCCGTATTCAGATTCAGAAACTGCATCTTAACATTATTTATCTAATTCAGCGGAAGCTAAACCACTAATTATCCTAAATATGCTTTGGCTTTAACCACATAACAAATTATTATTATTATTAATTACAAAAACCCAATAGAACGTTATTTTAAAGCCCGTATTACAGTAATAAATATTTATTTATTATATATTATTATTGGCATCAATTTATAAAATATCTGTTTGGTTTCTCCGTTCAAGCAACTCACCAAACAAATAAATCACATGAAAAAATTCTTGTTTTCAATCGCGGTATTTTTATTCGCCTTTCAGCTTTCACATGCGCAAACAGAAAAGGGCACACAAACCTTGGGTGGCGAGGTAGGGTTCAACTATTATAAAACCAACGATTTTACTGTAAATCCCGCCGATAATTCCTCGGCAACATTAAATACAAAAACCACAGGCTTTAAAATCGGCCCTGATTACAGTTATTTTGTTGCCGATAAGTTAGATATTGGAATCAATGTGTCTTATTCTAGTTCAACTACAAGCAATTCAACAACTAATGTGCAGAGCTATTATTATCCACCGAAAGCTTCATCCTACAATTTCAATAGTGAAATCTTTATCAGAAAGTACTATATGTATCATGATAAAATAGGTTTTCGAACTGGCGCTTATTTAGATTATTCGCGTGTTAATTCAACAACAATATATGATCAATCGTCAAACATAAGCAATGATAAAAGTACGAGCAATAATTATTCTGGTGGTGTTCTGCTTGACCTGGTATATTATCCTGCAAAAAAGTTTGGACTGTCTGCCGCAATAGCAAATTTAGAATATAACCATACTAAAATAGATGATGGTACTTCCGGCCATATTAACGGCGATAGTGTAAGTTTTAATTTTATGAATAGCTTTCTATTATCAATATTTTATGTTATTGGTAAATAGATTCTAATTACCTGTATAAAATTTAAAGCGGAGAGCAATAGTATTGTTCTCCGCTTTATCATCTCAATTATTTGCCTTTTGGCGTTAAAAACCCCATATCCGATAACCACAGCCTGAATTCTGCGGGCCATTGGGTAACGGCACCCACATTGCTTTTCCGGATGCCAAATCCGTGCCCTACGTTTGCATAAATATGAAGTTCGGCCGGTACGTTAACTTCTTTAAATTTAAGATATAACCGGGCAATGCCTTCAGAAATGTCCGGACGGTCTTTATACCCGCCGGCAATAAACGCAGGAGGCGAGTTTTTTGTTATTTCAAACCGACTTAGGTTACCGGGATAAATCAATCCCTGGAAATCTGGCTTATCGCTTTCGCGGTCAATTGGGTCGGCTGCATTTGGGTCGGCGGACGAAAATTTCATTGCTGCTAAACCTGCGAGTTCGCCACCTGCAGAGAAACCCATAACACCAATCCTTGCAGTATCAACACCCCATTCAGTCGCCCGGCTTCTTACCAGTCTTATGGCACGTTGTATATCGGCAAGCTCATCCTTATCAACAGTATAAGTCGAATTCTTTTCCTTCGCCAGGCGATATTTTAATACAAATACGGCAATGCCATTTTCCTGTAGCCAGCGTGCAGGTGTACTTCCTTCGTGACTGGTCCATAACTCTGCGTGTCCGCCACCCGGAGCCATGATAATAGCGGCACCTGTAGCTTTTTCTGGTAAGGGAATATAGGGCGTTATGGAAGGTTTGTTTACGGACGACACCACTACATCCCCCTGGTCGGTAACGCGCACTTTTTCCGGATCGGTTTTTCCTTCCGATCCGGGCGCACCCTTGGGCCAGAGTAATATCTCGGTAGGTTCGGTAACGGCTATCATAGAGCTTAACAGCACGAACGCAAATATGCCCTGTAACAATCTTATTGGTTTCATTGGATTTTTTTGATAGGTTATAACTGATTAAGAGGCAAATTACCTAAACTTGATGTTTTTGCCAACATTTGTATAATTATCTAAAGTTAGCGCCAATTTTACCTGTATAAAATGATGAAAAGAATCCTGTTCATTACCCTGTTAACTGCGTTGGCAGGTAGCTTAGTTTATGCAAAATCGTTACCGCCGTCACGGTATCATTTATTAATGGATAGAAGCTGGAAGTTTTTTTTGGGAGACGATAAAAGCGCTTCTACCATTGATTTTAATGATAACGCCTGGCGTGTATTGGATTTGCCGCACGATTGGAGCATTGAGGGTGGATTTAAAGAAGATGCTCCAACAACCGGGCGGGGAGGATACGTGCAAACCGGCATTGGCTGGTACCGTAAACAATTTGTTTTACCACGTTCAGTAAAGGGTAAGCAGGTAACTATTCAATTTGACGGTGTTTACATGAACAGCGAAGTATGGATCAACGGGCACCTGCTAGGAAAACGGCCTAACGGCTATATCAGCTTTGTTTATGACCTAACCCCATTTCTTACAAATGGCAAAAATACGCTCGCGGTAAGGGTGGATAATTCTGAACAACCTAACTCCAGGTGGTACTCAGGTTCGGGCATATACCGGCATGTTTGGTTGAACATAACCAACCCGCTCCGCATTGCTCAATGGGGAACTTATGTTACCACGCCGGAGGTTACTACAACGTCAGCTACGGTATCTATAAAAACACAAATTGAAAACAGCGGCCAAACCATCAGTTATGCAACCCTGGTATCGTCAATTGTGGATGAGCAAGGCAAGGAAGTAGCCAGCAATCAGGTCCCGGTGGTTTTAACCGGCAAAGTGGCTGACGAAATTGCACAACAGATTCCTGTGCCTGCACCAGCCTTGTGGTCTCTCGATCATCCGCATCTCTATACTTTACATTCCACGCTAATATCTAAAAAGAAGGTTATCGATGAGTTTCAAAGCGTTTTTGGTATCCGGAAAATTGAATATAGCTCCATTAATGGGTTTTCGTTAAATGGTGTACACGTTAAAATGAACGGCATATGCCTTCATCATGATGGCGGTTGTGTTGGGGCTGCTGTGCCCATTAAGATATGGGAGGAACGGCTTAAAATGCTAAAGGCTATGGGTTGTAACGCCATACGCACATCACACAACCCTGTAGCGCCCGAATTTTTAGACTTGTGTGATAAAATGGGTTTCCTGGTTATGGACGAGGCGTTTGATGCATGGGAAAGCGGTAAGGTTAAGAATGATTACCACTTGTATTTTGATGAATGGTCGCAAATTGATTTGAAAGACCAGATTCATCGCGACCGCAACCATCCGTCGGTGGTGCTTTGGAGTGCCGGGAATGAGATTCCCGATCAGATACAGGACAAGGGTGTTGGCCTGTTGAAAGCACTGCTTGCAACATTTCACCAGGAAGACCCCACAAGGCCGGTAACTACCGCTAATGACGGCATTGCTGCGGATAACGGTTCTACGAAAATTCCGTTTTTAGAGGCAGAAGATATCGTGGGCTATAACTATGTGGACCGGTGGCATGAGCGGCGCGAACTATTCTACAGCATTGATCGTGATGCCCATCCAAACTGGAAGATGATCGGTACGGAAAGTGATGCCGTAAGAAATGCTGCCGAATATTCTTTAGGGGATGACATGAAAAAAGTAAGGCCGAATTATCTTTCAGGAATGGTTCGCGATGAGCAACTATGGAAATATGTTTCCGTTCATGATTACGTAATCGGCGATTTTATGTGGACAGGCATTGACTATCTGGGAGAAGCGCGATGGCCCGCAAAAGGCTCATCATCCGGCGAAATAGATATGACCAATCTCCCTAAAGACGGCTATTATTTTTACCAGAGCCAGTGGACCGATAAACCGGTATTGCACTTGCTGCCGCACTGGAACTGGCAGGGCCGCGAAGGACAAATTATGCCGGTACTTGCCTATACCAATTGTGATACCGTCGAGCTTTTTGTTAACGGGAAATCTTACGGCATAAAAGTTCAGGAATTTCCAAGGCAAGGTAATTCAGGTGCCTGGAACACTTACGCAAAGCCGTACGTGAGCATTACCACGGCTGATCTGCATTTATCATGGGATGTAGCTTATGAACCGGGGACCTTAAAGGCTGTTGGCCGCAAAAATGGGAAAGAGGTAATTATTGATGAAATTCATACGGCAGGTAAGCCGGCTACATTGCGTTTGACGCCTAACGATAGCGTAATAGACGCAGACGGGAGTGACATAGCCCTTGTTCACGTGGATGTTGTTGATGCCGACGGCAATGTTGTTCCGACTGCCGACAATCTGATCAATTTTACAGTTAGCGGAAACGGTAAGCTGCTAGGCATTGACAACGGCAATCAGCGTGATAACAGTTCTTTTAAATTAACGTCGCGCAAAGCATTTAACGGGCATGCCTATGCTGTTGTACAGGGCAATCGAATACCCGGCGATATTGTACTTACCGTACAGGCGGATGGGCTTAAACAGGCTTCAATCAATTTAAAAACGCAGCAACCGGTTAACCCGACTTTAACTTTTGAGAATTTGAAATAGCAACTGGACGAAGTTTATTTCGTTACCGGAACGGTTAGCGAAATAGTAAGCTCATCGGGTGTGCCATCATGTGTGATGCCAAACTCTTTTGGGATTATTTTAAAGCCACCCTTGAAAACCCCGCCGTTATCCTTTTCTTCGAAGGTAAAATGGATAGTTATTGGCTTTGTAACACCTTTTATGAATAAATTACCTGCGGCGTTAAAAGCGTTCCCACTTTTGCTCACGGATGTTGATGTAAAGCGGATAGTGGGATATTTGTCGTCATCCAAAGCATTTTCAACATGGTTATTTTTTAGAAAGAAACCCGTGGCGATTGTGGAAACTTCTATAGATGCAGAGATTTTGGCTTCTTCGGGGTGCGCTTTATCGAATTGTATATTGGCCTTTAACCCCTTAAACTCTCCGTGAATCTTTCCCGTGAATTTCACTTCATAAGGTTCTTTTACCTTCCAGTTAGTTACAATAACAAATGCAGTAAAGCCGATAGCAAATGCCAACAACATAAACAAAATAATCTTTTTCATATCAATAATTTTAATGATTTCACAGGTTTGCCTCTCTAGTCGCGAAGAGTGTTTGTTAGGAAATACGATTAATTTT
>CAZZUU010000149.1:0-8908 GCA_964657275.1 uncultured Mucilaginibacter sp.
AGGACTCGCCTTATACGCAATTTGTTGCATGCATTGTTCAATTATTCTGCTCATATCCAAAAAGCCGATGCCTTTATTCAAAAAGCCCTCTACTGCCATCTCATTTGCTGCGTTGATTATGCAAGGCATATTACCCCCCTGTTTCAATGCTTCGAATGCTAAAATTAGATTACGAAATGTTTTGGTATCCGGTTTTTCGAACGTTAGACTAGGATAATTCACAAAGTCAAATCGTTCAAAATTGTTTTTAATCCTAGCGGGATAAGAAAGCGCATATTGTATGGGCAATTTCATATCGGGCAGGCCCATTTGCGCCTTTACAGAGCCATCCTCAAACTGAACCATCGAATGTATAATAGACTGCGGATGAACGATAATGTCAATCTGATCTGTAGTTAAATCAAACAGCCATTTGGCTTCGATCACCTCCAGCCCCTTGTTCATTAAAGTTGCAGAATCGATAGTAATTTTGGCGCCCATCACCCAGTTAGGGTGCCGTAATGCTTCCTCACGCGTTACATCTGCCAAAAAGCTGGTTGTTTTACCCCGGAAGGGCCCGCCCGATGCAGTTAGTATTATCTTTTCGACCTTATTACCAGCCTCGCCGGCAAGGCACTGGAAAATTGCTGAATGCTCTGAGTCGACCGGTAGAATTTTTACTTGATGTTTTTTTGCAAGGCCGGTAACCAGTTCACCGGCAACCACCAATGTTTCCTTATTGGCTAAAGCAACGTCTTTACCTGCCTTTATGGCGGCAATAGTCGGCTGTAGTCCTGCAAAGCCAACCATAGCGGTTAAAACGATATGAATATCGGGATGAGTTACAAGCTCGTTGATAGCCTCAATCCCCGCCATCACTTGTATATCCGTGCCGGAAAGCGCATGTTTTACATCCTGATATTTTTTCGCATCGCAAATAACCACGTAAACGGGGTTAAACTGCAAAGCCTGCTTTATCAGGAGGTCGGCATTACTGTAGGCCGTTAATAAAAACGCCCTAAAAATACCGGGATTATTATTAACTACCTCGAGGGTTTGAGTGCCTATACTTCCTGTGGAGCCCAGTATGGCAATGTTCTTTGTATTACTCAATGATATATCTTTTACGCCATTTCATTGTTCTTGTCAGCTCAATGACGCCTTGTTTTATTTTAAAATGTATACGGTCAATGCATCAGCGATTTTCCTGTCGTTAGCCAATCGGGGTAACTTATTTTGGCCTCCAAGTTTTCCCTGCGAACGCATATAATTTATAAAGGTATCTTTTTTAACTAATTGGATCACCAAAGGTCGCAAAATGTTACCTTTTATAAGGTCAAGATAGTAAATATTTTTCTTTTGCAGGGCTGCATCCACTTTTAAAGCAAAGGCGCCCACATCTTTTGGCTTGCTGCCAAACTCAATAAACCATTCGTGGTAAGGTATGCCGCCTTCCGGCGGATTTACCTGCGGGGCAACAGTGAATTCAACAATTTCGACACCTTCTTCATTTGCTACGCTCATCAAAACTTGTTCAACTTCCTCGCCTATCACATGTTCACCAAATGCCGAAATATAATGTTTAATGCGCCCGGTTACAATGATTTTATAAGGGTTCTTTGATACGAATTTAATAGTGTCGCCTAAACTGTAACCCCACAAACCGGCGCTTGTATTTAGTATTAAAGCGTAATTTCTATTCAGCTCGATCTCCTTTAAACTAATGCGGGTTGGGTATTCATTGAAGAATTCTTCAGCCGGGATAAATTCATAAAAGATGCCCGAATCCACCATTAACAGTAAGCCCTTGTCTTTTTGTGAATCCTGAAAAGCGATAAACCCTTCCGATGCTGGGTAGGTTTCAATTGTATCAACTGCAAAACCGATTGTTTCCTCCATTCTGGCGCGGTAGGGTTCAAAGTTAACGCCACCATGAACAAATAGCTTAAAATTTGGAAAGATTTCGTTTATCTTTTTACCACCGGATTGTACCGACAACCGGTCGAAATACATCTGGCACCATGGGGGTATGCCCGAAATGAGGCGCATATCTTCGTAAACAGTTTCGGTTACGATGGCATCAACTTTTTGCTCCCAGTCGTCCATACAATTAACTTCGTAACTGGGCAGCCTGTTTTTTTGCAGGTAAGCGGGTACGTGATGCGCAACAATGCCTGATAGACGCCCTACCGAAATTCCGGCTTTTACGTCCAGCGCCGGGCTGCCTTGCAGGAAGATCATTTTCCCGTCTACAAAATCGGCATTACCTGTTTCATAAACATAGCTCAGTAAAGCGTTACGCGCCGCTTTAATGTGTTCAGGCATGCTTTCTTTCGAGATGGGAATATATTTAATGCCAGAAGTAGTCCCGGACGTTTTTGCGAGATATTTTGGTTTGCCGGGCCATAGCACATCTTCCTCCCCTTTTATCACTCGGTCTATATATGTGCGCATATCTTCATAATCAGCGACAGGCACATTTTTTTTGAAACCGTCATAGGTATTGATGTTTTCAAAATGATGTGCTTTGCCAAATGCGGTATTTTGAGCGGTGGCTAACAGGTATTGAAACGTTTTTTCTTGTAATTCGACTCCGTTTTTGCGGAGTTTATTTAACCTGCGATTTACAATTGCGGCAAAAGGTTTGCTTAATGCTGCTTTTAATCCCATGGTTAAAGCGTTTCTGTGATATCATCATCCACATCCTGGTGGCTGTAGATGAGCTTGCGGTAGGTAACAACCAAAATGATGTTAACAAAAGGATAAGTAAGAACGATAATCAATGAAGAAAACGGGAAATATTCAGCCAATTTTGCGGGCAATGCTATAAACAGAATAATTAAAGCCAGGATAATTAAAACTTTAAAGAAGTATCCTCGTGTGAGTTCAAAACTTTGTTTAATCGATTCTAAAGGCCCCGATCCATCGTCAACAATGAAGGTATTAAAAAACATCACCCTTAAAAACAAGTATAATGCAATAAAAATCATACCGGTTTTGACGAAACGTTGGATGTTTGGATAATCCACCAATAATTTTTCAATAACTATACTAAAGTTGGTGATTATAAACGCTAGTAAAAATACTACAGCTAAGTAGCTCAAAATCATCCTAATATTCGGAAGTATCTGTTTAAACTCAAATTCATAATATTCACTGTCGATAACTGTGAATATGAGTTTGTATAACCCCAGAGTAGTGTAGGCTTGTGTAAAGATCAGAAATAGATAAACCAGCATTTTGGCGGTAAATTCCTCGGGCGAAAAAATGAACTCTACTAAAATAGTAAGTATAGCTAACAAAATAAATGATACCACCGAATAAACGATGATGGTCGCAGCGTTCTTTTTAAAAATATCCCAGGAAACTTTAACAGTTTCTAACACAGAAAAAGGATGGTACATATATGCTTTATGACATTTTTAATATTACCCGCTTGCAAAAATCCTGCATAAACCCTAGCCCATAAGCAATTAGTGAGGTGAAGGATGCTATGACGCTCAAAAATGCAATTTTTACCGAACTGTTTTTAAACCACGCATGAAAAAATATCAACAATATGTAAACAGCTAACAAAAAATCAGATAGTTCGGCGATCTTAAAGTTACAGATATTAGCAATCAATGTAAAAAGCAGGAACAACGTAAAAACGGCGGGAAAAAAATGCACCAGTTTCAACTCCTTCGGATAAAACTTATAGACGTTGATCCGGGCACGGCCGAAAAAATGAAGCTGTTTATAAAATTTCAAGAAATCGGTGCGGCGCTTATGGTAAACTTTGGCGCCACGTATCAATCCTATTTTAAACCCCATGGAATGGATGCGGATGCTGTATTCAATATCCTCGCCGGAACGTGTGATAATAAATCCCCCGGCCTTTTCCCACACCTCGCGCGATATACCCATATTAAAACTGCGCGGGTGAAACTGCCCTATACCTTTTTTATTTCCGCGTATGCCGCCGGTGGTGAAAGGTGAGGTCATAGCATAGCTGATGGCTTTTTGTATGGGTGTGAATGACGGGTGCGCATCGTCCGGACCGCCGTAGGCATCCAGGTAATTTTCAGAAAGCGAGTCGTTAACAATTTCCAGGTAATCGGCCGGTATCAGGCAGTCAGAATCGAAAATCACAAAATAATCACCATTAGCACGTTCAAAACCAAAGTTGCGGCTAAAGCCTTGTCCTTCGTTTTTCTTTGCAAAGTATTTAATATCCAGCTTATCTGTAAAGCTGTTTACAATTGCAGCAGCATCGATAGTCGACCCATCCTCAATTATTAAAACCTCGAACTGCTTATAAGTTTGCAGCGTGAGCGTTTCCAATAGTTCCCTGATCTCTTCCGGCCGATTGTATAAAGGAATAATGATGGAGAAGTACATGGATTAGATGTGAGATCTGAGATTTGAGATTTGAGACAGAAGCAAGAAGCAAGAAACAAGAGTCAAGAGACCGAATAGCCTAATCTTAGAAGAATTCAATTCAAATGTTTTATATCTCATATCTCACGTCTCAAATCTCAATTCTATCTAAATTATTTCCTCAATCTGGTACTTATTGCGTTCAGATGAACTGCGGGATACCAGTTCGGCAACAAACCCGGTTAAAAATAATTGCGAGCCTAAGATAATTGCCACCAATGCAATGTAAAATAATGGCTGCGCCGTTACATCCCGGTGGACCTTTAAACCATGGGCAATAGCATATAATTTATCCCAAAT
Organism: uncultured Mucilaginibacter sp.; assembly: GCA_964657275.1. GTDB lineage: Bacteria > Bacteroidota > Bacteroidia > Sphingobacteriales > Sphingobacteriaceae > Mucilaginibacter. The sequence continues at coordinate 4,699 of CAZZUU010000149.1, forward strand.
TATCCAGACGGCGCAAATTGTCCCTGCTAAAATGCTCAGTACCCCCATTGTTCCAAAAAAATGCATAGGCCGCTTAGCAAATTTCCCTACAAAAAATATCGACATCAAATCCAACAGCCCATTTACAAAACGGCTGACGCCAAATTTTGTTCGCCCATACTTACGCGGCCGGTGCTCAACTATTTGCTCGCCTATCTTTACAAAGCCCGCCCACTTGGCTATCACGGGAATATAACGGTGCATTTCGCCGTATACTTCAATGTTTTTTACCACAGCTTTGCGATATGCCTTTAAGCCGCAGTTAAAATCGTGCAGGTTATGTATCCCAGACACACGGCGGGTTGCAGCGTTGTACAGTTTTGTAGGTATGGTTTTGGTTATCGGATCGTGCCGTTTGGCCTTCCAGCCGGAAATCAGGTCGTATTTTTCTTCGGTTATCCGGCGGTAAAGCTCTGGGATTTCATCCGGGCTATCCTGCAAATCGGCATCCATTGTGATCACCACATCGCCCTTCGAAGCTTCAAAGCCGGTATTCAAGGCAGCTGATTTACCGTAATTACGCCTGAACTTAATGCCTTTTATAAACGGATTATTTTTGCGAAGTTTCAGGATCATATCCCATGAGCCGTCGCTGCTGCCATCATCAACGAGGATGACTTCATAGGTGAACCTATTCTCGTCCATCACTCGGCTTATCCATGAGGTTAGCTCGGGCAATGATTCTACTTCATCATAAAGAGGTACTACAACTGATATATCCATTGATTAGGCTGGGGCCGGAAACGCGGCATAATATTATCCGCATCATTCGCAAAAATATAAAAAAGTTAGTTAGCTGGATAGTTTTATTGAGTTGCAAACGTTTGAGTGATTTAGGTACCTGTTAAAACCGCCAGCCTGTTTTACGCGTAGCTAATTTGAATTACGGTTAACATTTATATACTTTGCTTGAAAATTGAAAATCCCATAATTATGAGGTATTACAAAATCGCCCTGTTGCAGTTGATGTGCTGTTTTGCTCATACGATAAAAGCGCAGGACACAGGGCTGGTTTCTTCTAAATACGACCAGCACAAAGTTTTCACGCCCTTATTTTATCCCGATAAGGGAAATGAATTGAGAGGTGCGTCCGGTGCGCCGGGGCCAAAATACTGGCAAAACCGTGCCGATTATAAATTAAATGTTACACTTGATACCGTAAACCATCGCATCAGCGGTACCGATATTATCACTTATACAAATAATAGTCCTGATCCGCTGGCATTTTTGTGGTTGCAGCTGGATCAGAATGTATACCGGCATGACTCGAGGGGTACGGCTACCAGCGCAGTACAGGGCGGCCGCAATGCAGTGAAGTCGTTTACCAACGGTGATGAAATAAAAGCGATTTATATTATCAAGGACGGTAAGGCACAAAAGGCTGACTACCTGGTAACCGATACACGCCTGCAAATAAAATTGGCCGATACGCTTAAAACAGGCGGCAGCAAAATTCAAATAAAAATTGATTACGGCTTTGATGTGCCTGAATATGGCACCGACCGCATGGGCCGCAACCATACTCAAAACGGCTGGATATATCAAATTGCCCAATGGTACCCGCGGATGGAAGTATATGACGATGTTACCGGGTGGAATGTTATCCCATACCTGGGCGCTTCGGAATTTTACCTCGAGTATGGAAACTTTGATTACTCGATTACCGCGCCTGCGAGTTTATTAGTAGTTGGATCTGGGGAGCTCTTAAACCCATCCGAAGTGCTTACGCCAAAAGCTCTCAGTCGCTTAGCGGCAGCAAAAAACAGCGATAAAACCTTATTTATAAGGGATTCAACCGAAATAACAGGCAATACCTTTTATCCGCATAAAGCAACCCTCACCTGGCATTTTTTCTGCAAAAACGCACGCGATGTTGCCTGGGGAGCTTCCAAAGCATTTTTATGGGATGCCGCGCGGATAAACCTGCCTGATGGCAAAAAAGCGCTGGCGCAGTCGGTGTACCCGATTGAAAGTAACGGCTTAAATGCCTGGAGCCGTGCTACTGAATATGTTAAAGGCGCAATAGAACTGTATTCACAAAAATGGTTCCCGTATACTTATCCTGTAGCTACAAATGTAGGCGGGCTTGTCGGTGGGATGGAATACCCGGGATTGGTATTCTGCGGCTCCGACCAGCAAACCGGTGCATTATGGGAAGTTATAAACCACGAATTCGGGCATAATTGGTTCCCGATGATCGTTGGATCAAACGAACGGAAATATGCCTGGATGGATGAAGGGTTCAATACTTTTTTGAATAATGAGGACACCAAACTGTTTAATAAAGGTGAATATTATAAAAAGATCGATCAGCAAAAAATAGCTCCTGATATGTTTTCGGCTGACGCGGACGCCATCATGAATACGCCGGATGTGATACAGGATAATTTTTTAGGCATGGCCGCCTATGATAAACCCGCGCTGGCGCTGAAATTACTACGAGAGCAGGTATTAGGTGAGAAACGTTTTGACTATGCCTTTCAGACCTATATTAAACGATGGGCATTTAAGCACCCTGCACCCTGGGACTTTTTTCATACCATGGATAACGTAGCAGGAGAAGACCTGAGCTGGTTTTGGAAGGAGTGGTTTTTTACTACCTGGAAGCTCGATCAGTCGGTAAAAGAAATAGGTTATACCGACGGTGATATTGCAAAAGGCGCGCAGATCACCATTGAAAATTTAGAAGGCATGGCGATGCCGGTAACTTTATCCATTAAAGAGGTAGATGGTAAATCGGGGACGGTAAAACTTCCTGCCGAAATATGGCAGCGCGGCGGATCGTGGACTTTCGCATATCCATCAACAACAAGAATTGAATATGTGATCATCGACCCTGACCATGAAATGCCGGACATAAAACCTGAAAATAATTCGTTAAGCGGTATTTCTATCGCACATGGAATTACTGCGGCTACGGTGATTAAAACATACCTGAATGCGATAGGCGGTGAGGATAAGGTAAGAAATATTAAAGACCTAACTGTTAATGAGGAGGGAATACTGCAGGGCGATAAAATAATTAAGACTAACAAATACAAAGGCTCTGAAAAAATATACCAGGACATTACATTTCCCGGCTTAAATAATTTGAATGCGGGGCATTTAGTTATCGACGGCGACAGCGTACACTTGCAGCAAATGGAACGCACCATGCAGGTAGATAATGACTACAGAAAACTAATTAAATCGGATAACAAGCTGTTTCCCGAATTGGGCTTTAACGCTCCAGGCTATTCTATGAAACTATCGCCCAAATTGCAGGTGATAAACAGCCAGGTTGCTTATCTTATTACCGTTACATCGCCCGACAGTCTGAAGATCAAATACTATTATGATTACAAAACAGGATTAAAACTCAAACAGGAAATTGACACTGATATACCCGGAGGAGTGCCGGTGGAATGGGGTGACTACCGTGAAATTAACGGGGGGTTAAAAATTCCATTCACTGAAAGGATCAACGTTCTTGGTGAACCTGTAGATTTCAATGTGACAAGCGCAACTGTAAACAGCGGGCTAAAAAATGATGTTTTTAACTAAGTTTCTGTCTGTCAGCGACTGTCGTTAATCCGCCCCAAAACAGGAACGAAAAATATATTTTTCATAGTTTTTAACGCAACAAGTTATTAATGCTTACGTATAAGTATGTAATTAGTAACGACGTTAAATTTTATGGAACCAATAAACCCTTTTGAAGTAGAGGATGGCGGGAAAACTGCAGGGATGATGAGCTACTTTTTCGTGCTAGGATGGTCGCTCGCCTATTTTGGATATCATCAAAACAACAAAACCAGCTTAAGCAGCTATCAGCTTAGACAAACCTTATTTTTATTTACCGCTTATTTAATTGTAAGGCTTGGATTGCCTTTATTTTTCGGTAATGTGTGGACAGCCACAGGCTTATTTTCTATCCACATGGTAACCGGCCTGGTTGATATTTTATTTGTTGTGCTTTGGGCCATCGGCCTGATAGGCGCCATCAATGGCGAACAAAAACCGATACCTTTGGTTGGTAAAGTTGCCCAATCTCTATTTGCAAGTATATAAATTATTTAAACGTAATATATTGTGAGGTCCTGGTAACGAACGTTGCCGGGATTTTTTTGTTTTAAGTCTGATTTCCTTTGGCCCAGTTATTCATATCGCAATGCCTCAATTGGGTCGAGTC
>CAZZUU010000150.1:0-8890 GCA_964657275.1 uncultured Mucilaginibacter sp.
GGCCAAAATCACAACAATTGTTTAACCTTTCGGTCAATTCCTAACTGCAAAGTGATCGTGGGTAAATAACATTCATTTTATAATTTAGTTTTACTACTTAAACGCAATAGTTAAACAACACATATTTATATCGATATGATTTAAATAATATTAATTGACTATTCGCATATCTGAACCATTACACTATCAGCAATACACTTAGCGTTCTTAGTGCCTCACTTGGTGTCCTAGTGGTAAAAAAAGGGTGTAAACCACTACGGGCACAAAGAAAATACATGCACAAAGAGCACAAAGACAAACTCGATGGCCGTATCGGATAATCGTTTAATATTAATAAATTTATATATAGGAAAAAATCAGAATTTCATTTTACCTTTATGAACTTATAAATTATAACCAATATAATACCATGAGAAAATTATTTGAATTAAAAACATTTACATTTTTTGTTTGCGCTTTTTTTGTGTCGTCGGTAGCACTGGCGCAAAAGCAAGCCAAACCAATTGCCAGCCCGCGCGATAGTGTAAGCGGAACGATTTCAGGTTCTCATATCAAAATATGGTATGGCAGCCCATCAGTAAAAGGACGTAAAATATATGGCGGCCTTGAGCCATGGGGCAAAGTTTACCGCGCAGGCGCTAACGAGGCTACTACTTTCACCACCAGCAAAGCCATTATGGTTGAAGGCAAAAGTCTTCCCGCCGGAACCTATGCATTTTTTGTTATCCCGCAGGAAAAGGGTGCATGGACAGTTATCTTCAACAAAACAGCCAAACAATGGGGCGCATTTGATTATAAAGAAGGCGCTGATGCATTACGTGTGACTGTTACCCCAAAAACAATCCCCGTGAAAGAACGCATGGTTTACGTAATAACCAAAGGCGGTTTCAGCATGGATTGGGACACAACCAGCATACCTGTGTCTATAAAATAGAACCTATAATAAAATCTATACCTAATCAATTTAATGTAGAGCCCTCCGAAAATTCGGAGGGCTTTTTTTATGATGCCAAGCTATATTGTTGAGAAATTATTTAATCATAATTATTCCTCAACAATATTTTATTCTAAGATAAATCCATAGATTTATTATAATTTTTGTATAAAGACAACGCCTTTTAAACCTTACTTACATGAAAATGACCACACTTGATTTTTGGAGATCGATAATTGTCATTTTATTTTTCGCCGGAATTATTCAGCTAATGTCAGGATGTATTGCCGCCGAATTAGGAGCTCTTGAAGCGGAAGGCGCTATTGGATTTGCAGAAGCATCCGAAGTAGCTTCTATAGAAGGGGCTTTAGACGCTGAAAGCGCAGCTTCGGCCAGGAATAGTGTAACCGTAGCCGCATCAGGTGAAGTATCTGTCGTCAATCCCGAAGTTTTCAACTCTGTACTTGAAAAGGTTAGGCTTATGAGAATACCGGGAGAATTACCTAAACTTTACGTGGAAGGGTATCCTGAACCTATAGCCGAAGTGCATGCTGAAGATGGGTTTATAAAAGTTTTAAAAAACGGAAAAGAGATTTCTATTCCAAATACATTTTTTTCTGTAGAGGGAGACGTAGTCAATATCAGGTACGACGCGACTAAGTCTTCAAGGATAATGACCACTATTCGTCATGGTGATTTAATACTCAAACTTGGGGAAAAGGATGGATGGTACAATGTGAGGGTAGTACAAAAATCTACCGTGTATAATGGATGGATAAAAGGTATTTATGCCTCACCGTTAATTATCAGTTCGAAAAAAGATAAGCATAAAAAAACCCCGATTAATTCTGATTTTCGTTATCCGGATAAAATTCAAATTGAACGAAATTTAATCGGGCACAAGATGATTGATTGGAGTTTTGACGACTTAACTGAATTTCAAGATTTTGTGATAACGAAAGAAAAACTGAGCAACGGATTATTAATCCAAACTATATATCTTAAATTAAAGAAAAGAAATACTGAAAAGCAGTTTAATTCCGAAATTTCAATTTCCTATCGCAAAGGTCAATATGAACCCTGGGTGACTTCCGACGTAACCCAGATTTCGTTTTCTGCAATTCCTGCAAATTATCCAGTACCGTATCCAACAACGCAGAGTCAATATAGACGATCCTCTACAGAATCCAATAATGGCTTCACCAAGGTGGTTCCGCTTGTGAATGAGAACATAATTTCACAAGAAGCGAGATCAAGATATAACAACATGCCCATTCGATTTGACAAATATGTAACCCCCTTCATTGGCAATTTTGTTTACAAAGAGAATACCATGATATCGACTACTGTTTCCGGTTTATGTACGGTGAATTCAAACGTATCCTTTGTGATAGGCCAAAATGGCTCTGTAACAGGAGATATTATCTTACATAAAAATTCTACATTAACTATATATGGATTATTGAACGGCAACATTTACAATTATGGCGGGAAAATAATTTTTAACCATAAAATTAATGGAACCGTAACCAATTATAATTAGCGAAGCAGCTTGGTTTAAAAGAAAATGAAACATCGTTTTTTCTCACCTTCAAAAAACGCCGGTCTCCGTTTATATTTTAAAGCACAAAAAGTGCAAACCGGCTGATATTCTCTATCGTGGTTGCCGGGTTTGTCACACTTTTAGTTCGGTACAGGTCACAAATTACTAAACACCTTTTTCAAATAACTTATTCAAATCGGCGTATGGTTTGGCTTGGGCCGAGTAGTTAAACGTTCCGGTTTTTTGGATTTCGTCGATGGCCCTAAAAAATGCGCCGTAAGCAGCCCGCACCAGCGAGGAACCTACGCTAACGCGCTTAACCCCCAGGTCTTCGAGCTGACTTAAAGAAAGTGAGTTACCCATTACGCCCATAATTACATTCACAGGGCGCGGGGCAACCGCTTTTACAACCGTCGCTATTTCTTCTGCAGTTTTTAAGCCGGGGGCAAACAGCACATCAGCGCCGGCATCGGCAAATGCTTCCAGGCGTTTGATAGTATCTTTTAAATCGGGGCGGCCATTGATTAAATTCTCGGCCCTTGCAGTTAACGTAAAAGAATAAGGCAAACTTTTTGCAGTAGCCACCGCAGCTTTTACGCGTTCAACCGACAGTTCAAACGGATAAATCGGATCACCGGGCCTGCCGGTGGCATCTTCTATAGAACCGCCACAGAGGCCTGCTTTTGCCGCCAGTAAAATAGTTTCAGCGCAAGCTGCCGGGTCATCGCCATAACCGTTTTCGAGATCGGCGGATACCGGCAAACTGGTTGCGGCGATAATGCTCTGCGCATTATGAAGTGTTTCGTCGCGGGTGATAGAGGCATGCCCGTCAGGCTTGCCTAACGAGAAAGCCAGGCCGCCGCTGGTAGTAGCCAGTGCTTTAAAGCCCATCGTTTCTAATATCCGGGCCGAACCTGCATCCCAGGGATTCGGGATTACAAAAATACCCGCTTGGTTGTGAAGCGCCCGGAAGACTTCTGCCCGGGCATGTAGTGTATCTGTTATGGTAATCATTGGTATATAATTTTCACCAAAGTACCGGATTTCTTATGAAATTAAAGATTGAGGAAAGAGATTCCAGCGTCTTTACAGGAGGTCAAATCTCTATTTCCACTTGCTGTTGGGAAAGGCAAGCCCGTGAACGGCATTATCAGCCAATGACTGACGGAAAAACCTGATCATGGTAGTGTCTTCTTCAACATGATCAAACCTTCCATAGATAATTTTCGATAAATTGAAGCTGTTATTTTTTATCGAATACATCGACGACGCAATAATGGGCACTTTCTTTTGATCGTCGATATTGGGGTTTATGCTGAATATTTTGTTGGTTTTTCGGTCGATGATGAATATCCCGTAATAACTAAACAGATAATTATGCTTCATATCGAAATCTTTAATCAACCTTTTCCTGTTGGCGTCAAATACATATAAATAGCCTGTATGCCCTACGCCGTCATCGAAAGTAGTAAAATACACATGGTTATTCATTTTAAGACAATAGCTCTTTTTAATGGAGTCTTCTTGAATTTCATAGATCCCGGCGTAAGGGTTTTTATAATTGATGGTTGGATCCCTTTTTATACAAAATATTTTCTTATCAGTAACAATGCAAAGGCTATCTTTTTTAACAAACAGGTGTGGTAGCTTAGCAGCGGGTACACTCAGCACTTCGTGGGGTTGAGCTACAACAACCGAATCGGCGGATACAGGAAGCTGATAGCTTGAGCAGGATGACAGGCCACCCGCCAATACTAACGCAAACACCGTAATTAGCAAACTATTTTTCATGTGCTTTAATTGACACCGCAAATGCAGTTAATAATCACCAAACACCTTTGTGAATACTGCATTCATCTTCATACGGTATTTCAGCACAACTTGTTCCTACTGATCTTTATCCTTTGATTTATCTGGTTCGGCGGGTTGCTGGGTATTCCCGGATTTACTGCTATTTTTGTCTTTGGAGTCGGCATCAGTGCTAAAAACACGCTGTGATATCCGCCTAACCATATTAAAAAAATCATCTGCGCTAAAGCCGCTTACAAAAGCCAGCGCCACAACCACCGGGCTTAAACCATTGAGCACCGTAGTGCCATAAAATAATTTACCATCAATCAGCAGAAATACAACCCCGCCGGTGATGAACCCCAGCAATGGCCTTAACAGGTACCAGGGCCACCAAATATCAAAATTGAACTCCTTTTTAAAGCAGGCGTTGCCAACAAAGTTATTTATGGTGCGGAGCTGTACGCCGATAACACCTGTCATACAATATAAAAGTATGATCCAGCAATATGATAAATACCCTTTGTCGGCGTTAGAAACATAGGCCAGCTCATCAACAGCCTCGCTGTAAGATTGATATATCTTACCATTCTTTTCGTCCTTAACCAGCAAAGAGGTAAGTACGGATTTATCTTTTTCGGAAATAGCTTGCAGGGAGTTAAGCGTCCCTTTTTTCTGGTCATAAAAAAACCACTCGGGGCCTGTTTTCAAATAAACAGTGTCTTTTGATTGCCACTGTATACTAAACGGTTTAATGTTAGCTGTAATGCGATCATGAACAACCGAAAAAACCGCAAAAGAAAGAACAGTGGTTAGCCCGATGAAAACCGCGGTAAGCACTGTAAACGACCGGAAATTTGTATAGGGTGGTAGAGGCGCGTCAGGCGGTGCATTCTTTTTTGCTTTATCTTTTTTGATTAAAGCAAGGACGAGCGCGGTAATTACCGTGGTGAAGATTAGAACGATGAGCGTAGTAATAAATGTTTTCATATCAAAGGTTTAATTTACGAAACGATAAAGTAAAGGGCAGCTGATGCATATAACACATTGGGGCAGCTTTATTCCCTTTGGTTAACGATGAATACGGTTATGGCTGATCTTCAACAGATTGAAAATAGCATAGAAATAAATGTACGATTATTATACATCAACAAAATAAATGTTTATGAATTTATGAGGTATTCACGCCGGGATTACATCAATATCACGATTCTGAAATTTATTTAAAAAAAATTGCGTAAGCAAATGCTTACATATATATTTGCATAAGCAAACACTTACATATAATATGACAGCACAGGCGCGCAGAGATGTTTTTCAGGCTATAGCCGATCCAACCCGCAGGGATATTATGAGTTTAATTGCCAACCAATCACTCAATTTGAACGCCATTGCCGATAATTTTGACGTTAGTCGGTCTGCAGTTTCACAGCACATAAAAATACTTACAGAATGCGGGCTAATCATGATGAAACAACAAGGGCGGCAAAGATATTGTGAGATACAGCCACAACAACTGGCGGAGATAGCCGATTGGATTGAGCCCTTCCGTAAGCTTTGGGAGGAACGCTTTAGTAAAATGGACGATCTGTTACTTCAATTAAAATCAACAAAAAATGGCAAGTAAAAATCAACTGAAAATTACCGCCGAGCCTGGTAAGCAGGAGGTATTCATAGTCAGGGAGTTTGAGGCCCCGCGTGAAGACGTATTTGAAATTTATACCAATCCCGAGTATATCATTAAATGGCTGGGTCCAAAAAACCTAACCATGAAAATTGACTACTATAATTCAAAAAGCGGCGGCTCATACCGGTACATTCATTCGAACGATAAGGGCACTCATTACGGATTTCATGGTGTTATACATGAAGTAACAGCACCTGAAAGGCTTATTCAAACTTTTGAATTTGAAGGTATGCCCGAAAGGGGCCACGTGAGTTTAGATACGGCATTATTTGAGGCCTTACCGGGCGACCGTACCAAAGTGACCATACATTCTGTTTTCCCATCGGTTGCGGACCGTGACGGAATGCTAATGTCGGGAATGGAGCGCGGTGTTAATGAAGGTTTTGAAAGGCTTGATGAAATATTAAAAAACAAATAAATAACAATTATCATGATCAAACAATTTTGGCTTAATCTGCCCGTAAAAGACATTAAAAAATCAAAAGAGTTTTTTAGCAAACTTGGGTTTCAATTCAATACCCAATATGGTAATACCGATACATCAGCCAGCCTGTTGGTTGGCGAAAAAAATGTTGTGGTAATGTTGTTTGAAGAGCCTGCGTTTAAAGGATTTGCGCATAACGAAATTGCCGATACCACACGGGGCACCGAGGTTCTGCTTTCTTTTGATGCGCAAAGTAAGGAAGAAGTAGACCAAATGGCTCAAAAAGCTATAGATGCCGGAGGTAAAAGCACCCACCAACCATCTACCATGCAGGGCTGGATGTACGGATGTTTATTTACTGATATTGACGGGCACCGCTGGAACGTTCTTTATATGGATATGAGCAAAATGCCCCAGGGATAAGTTGAAAGCTTAATCAGGAATTCAAAAAAATGACAGGTTAAAGCTAAAATCAGTGGCCAGACCGGTCTTTGATCTCCTGCAAAGTTGCGGTCGCACTGCCTACTTTGCTAACCACTACCGCAGCAGCGTGGTTGGCGAAGTTACAGGCGTCGTACAGGCTGCCTCCGGCGGCTATAGCTACACCTAATGCAGCCAGCACGGTATCACCTGCCCCGGTAACGTCAATTATCCCTAATGCTTTAGTAGGTATAACCGCCAGGCCATCAACAGAATAAAAGGCCATCCCCTCTTCAGACATGGTTACTACAACAGCGTCGCATTGGGTTGTTTCTTTGATTTTTTTGCAGGCGTCTTCGAGGGTGTTTTTATCTTTTATGGCAATACCGGTGGCTATAACCGCTTCCTTTTTGTTTGGTTTGATAAGATTAGCCCCCCGGTAACGGTTAAAATCCTGTCCTTTCGGGTCAACTATGGTTTTAATACCCGCTTCGCTGCAAATTTTAAAAATTTGCGCCAACAGGTATTCGGTAAGCAGCCCCTTATTGTAGTCTGATAATAAAACGATATCGTACTTTTTTATATTGGCTGTTACGATGCTGATGATGGCATCAGCGGTATCGTTACTAATCGGTTCGGTAACTTCCTTGTCAAAACGTATCAACTGGTGATTACTCACCAAAACCCTTGATTTTGTAGTAGTACAGCGGGAATCATCTTTAACAAGCCCGTGGTTATCAATTCCATGCGCCGCTAACTGGCTGATTACAATAGCCGCGTTATCATCGTCACCGATCACGGATATAATATCTGCCTGGCAATTTAGCGCTTTTACATTTTCTAAAACATTGCCTGCACCGCCTAAAGTATAGCTTTCATTTTTTACCTCAACAACCGGAACTGGCGCTTCCGGCGATATACGGTTACAATTACCGTATATATAATGATCTATCATCAGGTCGCCGATAACCAGTATCCGTATTTTCTGATCGATGTTATGTTCCATATCTAATTATCAATACAGTTACTTTAAAATCGTAACGTTGAGTTTTGTTTGTTCAGCAAAGATGCCTTAAATCCGGCTAAATCACAATTAAGTGTATTTTTGAGGCAACTCAAACTACAAATTTATTCGATGCAAAACATCAAAAATATCATATTTGATTACGGGAACGTAATATTTTCCCTCGATTTTCAAAAAGGCCTGCAAGCCTGGAAGGAGCTGGGGATTGAGGATCCTGCCCAATTTTATACCCACAAACTGCAGGACCCGATTTTTGATGGCTTTGAAAAAGGCGAAGTAGCTGTGGATGAATTCAGGGCGTACATCCGCAAAAAAATCGGAAACGCGCATTTAACCGATGCACAAATAGACAAAGCATGGAACAGTTTGCTGTTAGGCATTCCTGACGGGAATCACGAATTGTTACTGAGCCTGAAACCAAAATACCGCACTTTTTTATTGAGCAATATTAACCCTATACATTACGACTATATTATGGATTACCTGAAAACCGGTTTTGGTTTTGACGGAAACGACCATCTTTTTGAAAAGGTATATTACTCGCACCTGGTAGGGAAGCGCAAACCCGATGCCGCTATATTTGAACAGGTATTGGAGGAAAACAACCTGAACCCGGCAGAGACTTTGTTTATTGACGACAGCCCGCAACATGTAGCCACAGCTCAAAAGCTGGGTATACAAACTTATTTGATGGCCTCACCGGATAGTATACAGAAACTTTTTAGCAGCCCCCTCTAAACGGCGAAGCCTTCATGAATGCCTTTAAAAACAAATATTAACTTTAATAATCCCCCTCAGCCGGTGGGCGGAGAGACTTTAAACAGAGCGCCGTCTTTTCACCTCTTTAACTATCAGGCTTAATTCCCGGCTCATTTGGCCGGCAATAGCCGTATTTTCCTGCGCCCGCCTGAAAAGGTATGGTAAAACTGCCTTTATCGGGCCGTAGGGAACGTATTTAGCCACATTATATTGAGCATTGGCGAGGTTAAAACTCAAATTATCACTCATGCCCAGCAGCTGCGAAAAATAAACATGCGGGTTATTGCGGTCTATTTGCTTTTTATCCAAAA
>CAZZUU010000151.1:0-8852 GCA_964657275.1 uncultured Mucilaginibacter sp.
GCAAATATGCGGATGTGAGGATATGCAGATTATTTGATAAGCCCCGTACCCATTTGCAAATCATCAAAACCATTTGCACATTTGCATATCCGCACATCTGCACATCTTCAAGTTGCCAAATCATCAAATTAATCTTCAACTAAAACATTTTTCGCATTTTATTATTTAGTTTTATTGCTGTTTGAACAACAATTATATGCCCGATAGTAAGTTTTTGGAAGGTGGTGGTGAAATGGGGGCCATTACGCGGGCCTACAATTGGGCCGATAGTGCGCTGGGTGAGCCTAAAACATGGCCGCAAAGTTTACGCACTGCGGTTAGCATCATCCTAAATTCTAAATTCCCCATGTTTTTATGGTGGGGATCTGAACTGATCCAATTTTATAATGACGCCTACCGGCCAAGCCTGGGCAATAATGGCAAGCACCCGGCCGTTGGCCAGCGGGGTGTGGATTGCTGGCCCGAGATATGGCCGGTTATTAAACCGCTGATAGACCAGGTATTATCGGGCGGAGAAGGTACCTGGAGCGAGGACCAGCTGATCCCCATTTACCGCAACGGCGAACTGGAAGATGTGTACTGGACATTTAGCTACAGCGCCGTAGCAGGCGAAACAGGCAAGCCGGAAGGCGTGTTTGTAACCTGCGCTGAAACAACCGAAAAAGTAAAGACATTAGCAGGGCTTAAACAGGGGAAAGAAGACCTGGAATTTGCATTGGATGCCGCCGACCTTGGCGCATGGGACCTTAACCCGGCCACCAACCGGTTTACCGGCAATGAGCGGTTAAAAAGCTGGTTCGGCCTGCCTGCTGACGCAGAAATAGAACTGCCTTTAGCCATAGAGGTGATCGCAGAAAAAGACCGGGCAAATGTGATGAAAGCCATACAAAGGGCGATGGACTATTCATCAGGCGGGTTGTATGATGTTGAGTACACCATCGTTAACCCCCACGATGGTAAAGAGATTTTGGTGAGGGCAAAAGGTAAAGCGCTGTTTAACGAAGACCATACCCCCTACCGCTTTAGCGGAACTTTACAGGATATTACCGCCGAACGGAAAGCAAGCCTGGCGCTGGAAAAGACGGAGGAACGTTTCCGTTTGATGGCGGATAACATTTCACAACTGGCCTGGATGGCCGATGCATCAGGTTCGTTATTTTGGTATAATAAACGCTGGTTTGAATATACGGGAACCACTTTTGAAGAGATGCAGGGCTGGGGCTGGCAAAAGGTACACCATCCGGATCACCTGGAACGGGTTAAGCAAAAATATATTACGCATGTGGCAAGCGGCGCAGAATGGGAGGATACTTTCCCGATAAAAAGCGCCACGGGCGAATACCGCTGGTTTCTTTCGAGGGCGGTCCCCGTTAAGGATGCCGAAGGCAAAGTAACCAGCTGGTTTGGTACCAATACCGATATTACCGAGCGGCGTAAACTGGAAGAACAGAAAGACGAGTTTATCAGCGTAGCCAGTCACGAGCTGAAAACACCAATCACCTCATTAAAGGCATCGCTGCAATTGCTGAAAAGGATGAAGGACAACCCTTCGCCGGCAATGCTGCCGAAATTGATAGAACAGGCCGATAAAAGTATGGACAGGGTGAATAAACTGGTAGACGATCTGCTGAATGTACACCGGATGAGCGAAGGACAGCTGCACCTCAATAAAACTACCTTTTTGTTGTTAGATGCCGTAAGCGCGTGCTGCGACCATATAGTATCCGACAATAAATATGAATTGCTGGTTAACGGCGATGCAACCCTGGCAGTTTATGCCGATGAACGCCGGATTGAACAGGTGGTGGTAAACTTTGTAAACAATGCCGTTAAATATGCACCTGATTCGCTACAAATTATGCTAACGGTCGAAAAAAAGGGCAATATGGCCAAGGTTTCCGTTAGCGATAAAGGGCCGGGCATCCCGCAGGAAAAGATACCGCACTTATTCAGCCGTTATTACCGTGCCGACTATACAGGCAACCAGTACTCCGGCCTCGGGCTGGGGCTGTACATCAGCGCCGAGATCATTAAACGCCACAACGGCAAAATTGGCGTTAACAGCGAATTGGGGCAAGGCAGCACCTTTTGGTTTACTTTGCCGTTGAAGTAAGAATGATGCAGGCGTTTCCCCGCTGGTAGAAGCGGGGCCAGGCTTTGGCTCGAAGGCCTCCGGTGCCGGTATCCGCTGCACTCGCTAACGCGCAATTGCGGTTCAGTGATATGGCGTTTCTCAGGTTGTTATTTAACTGCTTAAAATTTTATAACTTAACCCTGTGTCTTTACTCAACCAATTCCTTAATAAACTTACCCGACTTAATCGCGCAAATACCAAATATGGTAAAGCGCCCCATAAGCCAGTTTTGTTGCTGTCCATCATTGAATTGATTGAAAAAGGAATAACTAAAACCAACTGTGTTTGTATCGATACCGATTTGGTGGGCACCTTCCTCGAAAACTGGCGATTGCTTGTAGATACCTTGCACTCTGCCGATTTTACGCAACCATTTTATTATCTCCAAAGCGAGAAACTGGATGGGCGGCAAATTTGGTTTTTAAAACCGAACCCCGGATGCCAGGTCAATGCTTATATAGGCAGTGTAAAAACATTATCCGCAGTGGTGGATTATGGTTATTTCGCCGATGATATTTTTTTATTGCTTACCGATGCGGTATCGCGCTCGGTGATTAAAAATTTATTGCTCGACACCTATTTCCCGCAAAGCAAAATTGCGTTTTTAAAAAGCAAACAAACGAGTGGCGGATATATGAATGATATGGAAAGCTATGTCCTGAACGACCCCGAAGTTCAATACAAAACCGTAAAAATAGAAACCGAAGAGGACGAATTTGTGAGGGGCGGCCTGTTTAAAAAGTTAGTGCCAAAAGTTTATAGCAGTACGTGCTGCCTTACCGGTATGCGGCTCGAATCTTCTTTTGGTCATAGCTTTATAGATGCCTGCCACATTGTCCCTTTTAGCGTTTCCCATAATGATAAAGTTAACAATGGCATTGCGCTTTGCCCAAATCTTCACCGGGCATTTGATCGTGGTTTGATTAGTATTGATACCGATTACCGCGTTTTGACCTCAGCCCATCTGATAGAAAACGCAGATCATCCTTACAGTTTAAAAAAACTGAGCGGGGCTGAAATCCGCCTACCTTTGGGTAAGCAATATTATCCGGAACAGGAAAATTTAGAATGGCATAGGAACAATATTTTTAAGAGATAAATTAAGACGGAGACATTCTTTAGAACAGACTGCTGCAAAGCATGCAGAACCCCAGCGTGACGCTAGCGGTTATGGGAGAGGAAACTTCGATCACGGATGTATTAAAATTAGACCATGGAATTAAAATGGTGTATTATTGGAAATAAAGTGTTTATATTCAACCTTCATAATCCTATCCTTAATTAATGGCCCATCAATTAGACTTTATCACAAAGCCCCACGTGCTCGTTGCTATCAGTCAAATTAAATCTGAGGGCGTTCCAAATGACCATTTATGGAATGAATATTGGATATATTATCAGGAAAAGCCATATCCGTTTAAATATGTTGTTATTTTGGCAAGTGAAATTGCCGGAACACCCTTAAAATCAGCGGACTTTAAAAGCAATAGTAGTACTAGAAACTACATAGCTGCTCTCGGTTTTTCGATTCGTTTTATTGTACCTGATGTTTCCGATGTCAACCCAAGCTTTTGGATTGCAGCCAGTTATTTTGGAGGTTACGATGACCAAATAAATAAACTGCCTGAATTTTTACGAGATAATTATTGGGCAACAGATCATTACCTTGATAAAGGCGCGGGATTGGCAGTTTATAATAAGTTAAAAAAAATAAAAGTAAATGACCGCTTAGCTATTCGTTTTCTCGCCCGAAAACAAAACACTATTGAAATAGGTGCAGTAGGCACAATTACCAATGTCAACGAAATTGAAAAAGGCAAGTTATCTGTGAAATGGGATTATCATCCATTTCTTTTTGTCGGTACAAAACCTTCTGGCCCAGGAGCTGGAGACTGGTGGAAGACAATTATCCAAATCACGCGGGAGGAAGATATTGAACTCATTTTTGGTTACGCTAAGAACAAGAAGCGTGCAGCCCGCCTTACTTGGAATGACAATGGTTGGATCATGCCATCGGGACCAGCTGGGAAAAGCAACGATCGAAATTCTCATGAAGGTCAGTTTCACTATGGTCATGAAGAATGGCTGTTTAATACTGGAAAACTAATTGATGGTTACCATTATGCATTTCTAGAGCCAGTTCGTAAACATCAAGCGGCATACACAGGTAAAAGTTTTGATATTTGGTTGTATTCTATTAATAGTGATAATAAGTTAAGGTATTGGGTAGGCGAAATTTTTGATGTCGAAGTAATCGATTCTGAAAAAGCCAGCGAAATTACTGAACTTTATGACGAGCGTGGTTGGCTTAAGGAAATGGAAAATCAAATTATCGCATCGGGAGCAAACAACCAGGGATTCTCAGGCTACAGGGGAATAGACTTATTTAACATACGCTTTAAACCGATAAGCTTAAGGGTTAATGATCCTTATTTCGAATTGCCAGAAGGCCATCCTATATACAGCGCACAACGCTATACGTTTATGTTTCTTAAAGACCAGCACATTATTGCAGAGTCTGAACCCGATGACGATTTCCCATTTGACACTTCCGAAGAATCAGAGGATGACGCTGACGACAGGCCAAAAAAAGGGATTTACATTCCTGCACCGCGACCCGTTGAAATGATATATCTACATAAAGAACTTAGTAAGAGACTTGCAAAGAAGCTTCGCATCAAGTTTGGTAAAAGGAATGTAAAACGAGAACACCGGGCTGGATATGGCCTTAATAGAATTGATATTGTCGTACGGGATGGCGGGGACAAGATATTTTATGAAATCAAATCGTATACAAATTTATTGACATCCATTAGGGAAGCAATTGGCCAGCTTATGGAATATTCCTTATGGCCGAATAAGCAAAAAGCAAAAAAAATGGTGATCGTGACCCAAACGTTGGTGACTCCAGAGGCAATGTCATATTTCAAACATCTACGAGACAATTACAATCTTGAAATATATTATCAATCTTATGATTTGGAAACCGACGTGCTTTCAAATGAAGTGTAGCATATGATAGTTAATAAATTTTTGACGACAAAAGTAATAATAACGGGCTAATGCCTCAGAAAATTCGGAGAATAGGGCAATAGAAATGACTTAGGAGTGCCCAACTTACACTATAAACGTTCATTATTTGCACAAGCACACTAAGACTTTGGCCTGCACTACATTTGCCTCGTAAGGAGATTATGAGCTTGAAGAAATTGTTAAATTAGCGAAATAAAATCCAGTTTATGAAAATGACTAATAATGAAATAGAAGCTATAAAAACTGATTTAGCAAATATATTAGCCGACTGGTATCTTGATAAAAATATAGATAAGTATTATGATATTCTATGTAAAAGAATATTACAGCTGAACGAGTTTATAGATTCAGTATCGGACGAAAAAAAAGGATTAGAGGGCTATCACGAAGTAATTGAATTATGTTATCAATTTTATAGGTTTAAAGATGAAGCCACTGGATAAATTAAATTTAAAATTGAAACGCAACAATTTTTAATTTAATTTGAAATTGCTAATATTTTTGGTAATTTACATGAAATTACCAAAATGCCTCTAAAAGATTCGCAACACAATATGTACGAACACTCTGAAATTAAAGTCCAGTTGCTTAGACTTTATTTAGAGCGATACCTTAATATATTGAATTTATCACCTTATACTACCGATATATTTATTTATGATTTATTCTGTTCTGAAGGTATATATGACAATGGTGGTAAAGGCAGTCCAATTTGTATTTTAGAAATTATAAAGACTATATACGAAGATAACGTAAGCAAAGGAAAAGACGGGAAATTTAATTGTCTTTTTAATGATAATGATGTTGAAAAAATAGCAAAGTTACAAGAAACGATAACCAGGTTAAAACTGCATGATCCTAAAACTGGCAGTCTCAAATATGGCGAAAAGGAATACAAAGATATTTTGATCGACGTTATTTTTGAAATCAATAGATTCCGTAAAGAAAAGGGCTTTATATTTATTGATCCTTACGGATATAAGGATATTCAGGTAAAGGACATAAAAGGACTGTTAAAATCGAAAAAAACAGAGGTTTTATTGTTTTTGCCGACGCAGTTTATGTTTCGATTTGAAAAAAATGGAACACCTCAATGTCTTAAAGATTTCATCACTGAATTGTTACCCGAAGCAGAATGGCCACAAAGCGCAACCGGACTGAATTTTATCGAAAACCTAAAAGATGCTTTTCGCAAGAGTGTCGGTGAGGATTTTTTTGTGGATTCTTTTATTATCACGAGGGAAAAAAATCAGTTTTTCTGCTTATTCTTTTTCACAAGTCACATATATGGCTTTGACAGAATGCTTGATGCCAAGTGGCAAATTGACGAAGAAGAAGGAAGAGGGTGGAATTATGAAGATGATTCGTTATTCAGTCAATCTGTTAAGACACCCAATACAATTAAATTTGAGCGAAAATTGATAAACTTTTTAATAGGGGGTTACAGGAATAATTCTGATGTTTATGTATTTACTTTGCACAACGGGCATTTGACTAAGCATACGAATCAAATACTAGCTAAACTTCAAACAGATGGAAGATTAATGGCCGCACAAAGAGATGGGAAAGCAGCGCGTAAAGGATCGTTTTATATTAACTATCAGGATTATAAAAACAACCCTGATAAGATTAAACTAAAGATAAAATAGATGGCACAATCAAGTATAGAATGGACGGAGCTGACCTGGAACCCGGTTACAGGTTGTAATAAAATTAGCCCGGGCTGCAAATTCTGTTATGCAGAAGCCATGTCAAAGCGGTTAAAAGCAATGGGAACCGAGAAATATAGAGATGGATTTAAATTAACGATTCATCCTAAATCGCTAAATATCCCATTTACTTGGAAAAAATCAAAAGTTGTTTTTGTAAATTCCATGAGTGATCTATTCCATGACGAAGTACCACTTGAATTTATTCAAGCAGTTTTCGGGGTAATGAATAATACGCCTCAACATGTCTACCAGGTTTTAACTAAACGCTCAGAACGATTGTTGGAACTGTCACCCTACTTGAATTGGACGAATAATATTTGGATGGGTGTTTCTGTAGAAAATGAGGATTACACTTATAGAATTGACGAACTATCTAAAACGGCTGCAAAAACAAAGTTCTTATCAATCGAGCCTTTAATAGGCCCGGTTAAAACTTTAAATCTTGAACATATAGATTGGGTTATCGTCGGTGGAGAATCAGGCCATAAAGCAAGGCCAGTAAAAAAGAAATGGATTGAATTTGTACATGAAAAATGTACGGTAGAAAATGTAGCTTTTTTTTTCAAACAATGGGGTAAAGCTAAATTTAATGATAATCCTTCAGACCCGACGATTGATTCGAATAATCCTCAACATGCTAAAGGTGGATGTCAGTTAAATGGTGAAATTTATAGAGAAATGCCAAACTTGGCGACGTTAGCTTTATAATAATCGTCTCTTTAACTGATTGATAATATCGTTGGCAATTTTTATAGCAGTTTGATTATTTGAGGCTAAAAACAAATGAAACATCACTGAATTTTGTCTATTTATCAATTCATACGGCTCGGAAACATATGAGAATACCCCTTTCATTCGATCTGAGTAAAGCTTATATATCTTGTTGATTGCCGCTTTTTTCTTTGTTATTTGAACATTTTCATTTCCAAACAAGTCGGTATAACTCAATTCATGATAAAAGTTATTCAATATTTCTTGCCGTTGAATTCCGAAAAAAGCTTCCAATTTTTCTAACCATGCGTCCGATATTTTCCTATCTTTTTTTAAAAGTCGATTAGCGCCTAAACCTGTTGGTGCCAATATCCACATATCTATACCCAATCCTTTTAAAGCTTCTATTGAACTCCAATTCACAGCCATTCCGCAGGGGTCTATAAACGCCAAAACTTTAAAACTTTTACCACCAGTCCCTACCTCGCCTTTGAGGTACTTCGATAAACTTAATAGTTTTTTATTGCAGTCTTCAGAAACAATAAAAATTCCACTCTTTTTGATTTGAGCCAAGCTTTCTTTTAACTGTTTGGCTTTCTTTTGATCTAATTCGACGAAATAGTACATATCAAACATCCGAGGATCAGATATTGAAACGATCTTCTTCGCTGCTCCTTCAATGATTTTAGAATCAATTTTCCCTTCAATCTTTATCTCACCCGTGCCTGCAAAGCCGTCAAAATACATCAACTTCCAATAAGGATGTTCTTTCATTATTTGTAAATATGCCTTCGCATATAACTCTATGATTTGTATTTTTTGATAAGTCCAATTTCCTCCGAAATTATTCATTTAGGTTTTATTCAAAGCAATGTAACTATAATAGTTTAATCACTTTAATTCTAGCGCATGATATCAGCCGTTTAAGCTTGCAACTTTGACAAAATATGTAAATAACTATCACTAGCTTTTGCAGACATTCCACCGCTACCACCAGGGTCCAGCTTTTGGCCCGCATGCTTAGCACCTCATTGCAGCCCGCATTATCACGCCATTTTCAATGAAGTATAGTTGAACCACATCCCCGCGTTAGCGGGTGAAGCGGATACCGGCCAAGTGGCTAATGCCCCGCGCAGTATGAGCGTAACACGCGGCCACCGCTTCTACCAGCGGGGCAACGCCCAGCCCTTCCCCTCCATTGGAGTCCTTTGGACTAAAGGGAATCGCACAAGGCCACGGCTCTGGTCAGGATTTCACCGATT
>CAZZUU010000152.1:0-8820 GCA_964657275.1 uncultured Mucilaginibacter sp.
TATATTTTATGTGGTACCGTTTACTAAGTGGGGCTTTTATAATCATGTATTCTGGACGCTTGGGGTGGAGTTTCAATTTTACATCCTTATGGGACTGGTTTATTTTATCAGCTCCCGTATTATTTTCAGGATTACATTTCTGATGCTTTTTTCCATGACAGCCTTCATTCCAATGCAACAGGGATATTACCTGGTTTTTAATTATGCACCAATTTTTGCAGCAGGCATAACGCTGATGCACTATTACAAAGAAGGCAACAAGCTATATCTGGCCGTATTTATCATAACCTTCGTTTTAATCTTCCTGCATTTTGGCTGGCTCATCTTTCTCTTACTATTAGGTGCCGCTTTCATCATCTGGTTCGTAACCATCGAAATTAAAATATTATCCTTTTTTGGCAGTATCTCCTATTCCCTCTATGTTACCCATGCTTTTGTTGTTTATGGCAGCGGGATATGGAAAAAATTACTGTTTAACCGGAATGAGCTGGAATTGCCTTTGTTATTTTTAAAGGCTGGCATCGCTGTTTTGCTCGCTTTTATTTTCTATAAACTGGTAGAGCAACCCACCATAAAATTGTCAAAAAGAATTGCTTACAACAACAGCACACGCCCGCTTGAAACCGCAACTAACCATTAAGAATTTTACCATCTCCTATATCATATCCACAAAAAACCGTTTACCGTTTTTAAAGATATTATTCGATCAGTTTATTTTGTACTGTGAGCCGGACGAAGAAATAGTTGTGGTGGATGGCAACAGCACAGACGGGTCAAAGGAATTTTTACAGGATCTGTATACTCAGGGAAGGATTCACCAGTATGTCAGCGAGGCCGACAAAAACCAGGCGCACGGATGGAACAAAGGGTTTTTACTGGCAAACGGCGTAATTATAAAAAAACTGATTGATGATGATGTGCACTCCTTGTCAGCCATCAGGCACTGCAAGAACTTTATGCTGAAAAATCCCCAAGTGGACATTTGCATTTCCAACTGTTTCTTTACAGATTTAATAACGCCGGAGCATATTCGAACAGCGAGCAGGTATAGCTATTATGAAGCGTGGAAAAATGGCCGGGACGCCTGTTTCTCATTTAGCGATGTTTATATGCTGATAAGAAGAAGCGCACTGAGCTATTTAGGGTTGTTTGACACCCAATTTAACATGATCGATTGGGAATATTCGCTGCGCTGCTCATTTTTGAATGCACATATTGCCTATTATACCGGTTATAATGCTTTAACGGTTGGTACGCCGGGAAATGTTACTTCTTCAACCAATGCCGCGGTGCTAAAAAGAGAAGGAAAAATTGGTAAAATCAAATATGGTTACAAAGGCGACCGGTCTGATATCTCCTTGTTCTCAGAAGCTAAAATAGCGATAGGTAAAATGCTTGCTTCTAAAACGCGGAAGAACAGCAGCAATTTCCTCGGGATTGACCATTTGAATGCAGACAAACTCGTTGACATTTACGATTACCTCTACAAATATTTGGAAGAACAACAGATCGCAGGCAGTTTTGAATTTATCGGTAAATGAAAAAGCCGGTGAAAATTAAGTTTCAAAATGGGATCACCCACAACATCGCGGTCTCAGAAATATTTAATGAACTAACGGACGATTTTGACTTTATTGACAGTGAACAACCTGACTTTATATTGTTTGGCCCGTATGGGAATGATATTCCAAAACCCGGGCCATATGTCAGGATAGGATATTTTTGTGAGAACATCATTCCTGACCTGGGCATATGCGATTGGGCATTTGGTATACCCGCTGAAACACAAATTAATAATCCTAAATACAGGCGTATCCAGTGGCATAACCTCGATCCCATGGACCTCGTAAAAAAAGATTGGAATACGGCGGAAATCCTGGCATCCAAAACAAAATTTTGTAACTTTTTATATTCGCACCCGGTGCCCTACCGGGAAGAATTTTTTAAACAACTGTCGAAATATAAAAAGGTTGACGCGCCGGGCAAAAGTATGAATAACATGCGCTCACCGGACGATAGCCTTAAAGGCGACAAATGGGCCGTGAAGCGACAGTTTTTGACACCCTATAAATTTTCTGTTGCCTTTGAAAATTACGTTTACCCGGGTTATCAGACAGAAAAGCTTTATGATGCCATGCGCTCCAAAAGCCTACCTGTCTACTGCGGCGACCCCAACGTTGGAGAAATATTTAACACGAAAAGCTTTTTAAATACCACCGATTTCGTGAAAACAAATACTTCAGGCATGGTCCGGTTTCTTGAACAAAGGTCACAACTAAATTTTACCGATATATTACCGCAGTACCATCAATCGCCAAAAGATCGTATACAACGAAAACTGAAATCAATCGGCAGGGGGTTAAAAATGAAATTACAGTTTAATAGGCTGGATTTCAGCGACCTGATTGATCAAATCATCGCCCTGGATAAAGATCCCGACCTTTATATGAGCTACCTGGAACAGCCCTGGTTTAACCACAATATACCACCGGATAATGTATCCTTAAAATCCCGGTGGATTGAAATATTTTCTTCAGATAATTGATGCAACCAGCAGTTTCTATTATTATTCCCGTCTACAACGCTGAAAAATATTTAACGGAAACAATCGAGTCTGCGATAAACCAAACATGGTCAAATAAAGAGATCGTTATAGTTGACGACGGATCTACGGATCAATCGCTCGTTATTGCCAGACGCTATGAGAATGACCGGATAAAAGTTTATTCCCATGAAAATAAAGGAGCAAGCGCCGCCCGAAACCTTGGACTTCTACACACTACGGGAGATTATATCCAGTTTTTAGACGCTGATGACCGCTTAAATGAAAATAAAATCAAGTCACAAATTGAAGTGTTGGCTGACCATCGCGAACATTTAGGCTTGTGTGCTACCGTGCATTTTCACGATGGCACAAACCCGGCAAGCTATCCCGTGACGCACGAATGGTTCTCTTCGGGATCTGATGATCCGGTTGATTTTTTAACTAAATTATATGGTGGTAGTCTAATCGGCCCGGAATACGGCGGTATGATACAGCCCAACGCCTGGCTTACACCAAAAACATTGATCGCTAAAGCGGGGTTATGGAACGAAATGCGAAACCCCGATGACGACGGCGAGTTTTTTTGCAGGGTAATCTTAGCCGGCAAAGGCATAAAATATGCGCATGAAGGCATCAACTTTTACAGGAAATTTAACGACAAAAATAGCCTCAGTGCGCAAAAAAACTATGAAGCCTGTAAAAGCATATTACAATCTACTCAATTAAAAGCCAAATATTTAACAGCAAAATCCGATAGTCAGCAATTGAAAACAGTGTTGAGCCGGTTATTTTGGGAAAATGCCTTCCATTTTTATCCATACTTTACCGATTTAGCTTTAATTGCCCAAACAAGGGCGAAAGAACTGGCTCCGGATTTTAAATACAACCCCTATCATAAGGGGCTGAATTATACAATATCCAATATCTGGGGATGGAAAACGACAAAGTACCTTCAATACCTGAAACAAGCCTATGAAAAGAATAATTGAACGGTTATTGATAAAATTTGCTAAATATTTAAATATTGACTTGTTAGCGCATGCCCATGTGCAGGCCGGTGTCGGGCATAATACTTATAACTCAGGTGAAGAATTTATCATTAATGAGGTGATCGTTAAAATACTTAAAAAAGAGCCCATTATGACCTTTGACGTGGGCGCCAATAATGGTTCATACGCAAAAGTGCTGCGCGACAGGTTTAAAAGCTGCACCGTTCATTGCTTTGAACCGCTTCCCCAAAATTATGCTGCGCTCAAAGAAAACGTTAAAGAATCCGGCATCATCTGTCACAATACGGCTTTAGGAAGCGAGGACGGAACGCTGACATTCTATAAAGCATCGGCGGATACAGACGGTGCCATGGCGACAGTCTACGGCGATACGATCACCAGCATATTTACTTTTGCGGGTGAGGTCAATGAAAAGATTAACTGCCGGGTAACCACCATCGATAATTTTTGTGCGGATAAGATTGAAGGAATTGATTTTTTAAAAATTGATGTGGAGGGGCATGAACGGGAAGTATTAAAAGGTGCCACAAAAATGATTCGTGAAAACAGGATTAAAATCATTCAATTTGAGTTTAATGAATTTAACATATTTTCGCGGTCCTTCTTATTTGATTTTTACAATTTATTGCCGGGATATGATTTCTATAGGATATTACCCCAAAATAAATTATTTCCTTTGGGTATATATAGTTCCGTCAACGAAATATTCAGATACCAAAACATTCTGGCTGTAAACAAATCCTTAAATTACAACTATGGCGGCTGAACAGATTTCCCTGGTTATTTTTACTTGTGAAGGCCGGGAGCACCTGCTCAATGACACCTATGGTTATTTTAAAAGAGCCTGTAGCTTTTCTTTTTCAAAAACAATACTTGCCGTTGACGGTAAAATTGATACGGCAATTATCGACCGCATTCAGCCCGACATCGTAGTCCGGTCACCAGTTCGAAAGGGCTATGTTAATAATATATTGCAGGCATTGAACAACATTGATACCGAGTATTTTTTTTGGCTGGAAGACGACTGGAAATTTCATACGCAGATAAACTTTATCCCGTTTATCGATCAGCTGAGATCGAATAGTAATTGGGTGGAGATTTTATACAGCAGAGACGGTCCGGTGCCGGAAGAGCTGAAAAAAGAACCGTTGGCAACAAATTTATTTAAAACGCCCTACGGGTTTTCGGCTAATCCGTGTATTTGCAAAACCGCTTTAATTAAGAATGGATTTAACAATTTACTGATAAATCCAAAGGGCGGCAGGTTAGGAGAAGATGGGTTTGAAAATTCACTGACCAGGTATTTCAGGGAACACAATTTAATATGCGTGCTGCATGACCCTGTTGACCATGTCATAATAAGCCACGAAGGATACCTGGAAAGTACATCGAGAAACTGGCATATGACCAATTCGCTGGAAAAAAAAACAGAAAACCATTTGCTGACTATACCCGCGCCCCCGTTTTGGCGTAAAGGGTTAATGGTATTAAAATTAACCGGCGCTTTTTTTAAATTAGCTTTCAGGCAGCTGATCAGTAATGAAGCTTATGAGTTGTGTTTCAGAATTGTTGCAAGCGTCAAACAACTGGGTAAACATGACTGAGACCAGAAACATTTTAACCATAGCCACCGGAAAAAAATTATATGTAGCGCTTGCCGTGAATCTTGCCAGGTCATTCTTATACTGGCACCCCAACAGCACCATCTGCTTTCAGCTGGTGACAGATCAGCCTTCCTTAGTACCTGCCGACATTCGTAATAAGATAGAGATCATTACCATAAAACCAGGCGATTTTGGGTCAGGGTTTTCGCCTAAGTTACATCTGGACAAGCTGGTCAATGATGGTCGAACGTTTTTTATTGACAGCGATTGCTTAATATTTGAAAACCTGGATGGTCTTTTCGATCGTTTTAAAGGTCGTGACGTTTCAGTGATCGGCGGGTATATTTCTGATGGTGAGTGGTTTGGAGCCATCGATGATATATGTAAACAGTTCAATATTCCGCATCTGCCGAAATTTAACGGGGGACTCTACTACCTCGAAAAAGGAATAGCCGCAACAGCGGTATACACCACAGCCCGCGCACTCGAAAATCGCTACGATGAAATTGGTTTCGTCAGGTTAAGAAATTGTCCCAATGACGAGGTACTGATGGCACTGGCAATGCAGTTACATGGACAAATGCCGGTTCCTGACGATTCAACTATCATGAGCGATCCCCAAGCTTGTCCGGGCGGGTATAAAATTGATGTTATAAAAGGACAACGGCTGCTAATAAATCCGCCGCCGTCACATCCGCTTCATCAAACATGGTACCCTTATCATAAAGTAAGCCCGGCAATTGTGCATTTTTTAGGATCTTATACCCTGGACTATCCATACAGAATGAATGCATTTCGCCTGGAAAAGGCGATGCACCGGAAACTAACCTGGATGACGAAACTGATCAGCGTATTTACGATAGCATACCCGGCCCGTTTAAAAAACGCAATCAAGAACTTGTTAAGACCATGGTACCACTCAATCTGGGGTTTCAGAAAAGTAAAACTGTCAGATAGATTATGAATTTTTACCAGTCCGCCTATTTCGGCGAAAAAATATTTGAAACCGATTACGCCGCTATCGCAGCTGCAATTATTGATGTTTATCAACCCCGAAATGTGGTTGAATTCGGATGCGGCCCGGGAAATCTTACCCGGGAATTAAATAAGTTGAAGGTCAATGTCGACGCTTTCGATGGATTTTCAAAACCCGATTTTACAAATCTCACCCATATTAATTTTGATAAAGTCGACTTAAATAGCGAAAAGGAAATAACTGATTATTTGCAGGGAAAATTCTATGATTTAGCGATATGTACAGAAGTTGCTGAACATTTGGATCCATTAAGTTCCACCCATTTAATTAAATATTTAACGGCTTGTGCACCCGTCGTTATATTTTCGGCGGCCGTTCCTGAACAAAACGGGCACGGTCATATCAATTGCAGACCAAGGGATTTTTGGCATCATTTATTTATCGAAAATAATTTTCAATTGGTTGATAGCATTCGGAAAAGGATACGTGACAATAAAAATGTAGCCATTTGGTATAAGCTGAATATCGTTGACTATATTTCAAAAGATAATCCGGCTATTAATTTAAGTAATACCATACAAAACCTAATGGCATCCGAAAGCTTTAGCAGCAGTTTATTTTACAAAACCAACAATGAAAATTTAAAAAACCTGGCTTATTTAAGCTATCCTTTGGTGAAACAGTATTTTGCAATCAGAAATTTTTTGAAGAAGGCGCTAAAAAAATGACTGATGTGTCTGTTATAATTTCTTCCTATAACCGGTTGTGGTGTTTGCCCCGTGCCATTAACAGCTGCCGCCATACCGCATGCAAAACGGAAATCATCGTAGTAGATGACGGCAGCACTGACGGGACCTTCGAATGGCTGCAGGAACAAAAGGACATCCGGAGCTTTTACCAGGAGAACCAGGGCCAAACCTACGCGATTAACTTTGGCGTTAACCAGGCTTCGGGAAAATATATCCGGTTTTTAGATAGCGATGATTTTTTATGTCAAGGTATTATTGACAGGCAGTTTGAACGCGCCGAAGAAACATCAGCCGATCTGGTATACTCGAAAGTTGATAATTTCGATGAGCAAACCGGGACTTTTGCTGCCTCACCCGATATAGAGCCCTGGCAGGATTTCTTAGAAACACAATTGAGCAACCGGTACGGTAGCCACTTTTTAGGAATGTTGTTCAAAAACGAATGGGTAAAAAAAGTGCCGCGCCGGCCCGAATTTGCGTTGAGAGAGGATCGCATGTTCTTGCTTGAATACGGGTTGTTAAACCCTAAAATAGAATTTGTCAGCGGATGTGCGGGTTACTGGGTCCGGCATACGGCCCAGATGCAGGCCAATTACCAGGGACTGATCACTCAGGCAACAAACTGGCAGCACTTAAATCTCTATAAAAGGATTTTGAATAATTTAGCGGCCGCCGGCCAGTTAACTGTTAATCGCAAAAAGGCTTCCTGTACCGTGTTATGGCCGTTAGCGCATTGGATAGCGTTGACACACCCCGGGGATGCAAAAAAAGTGGTCGACTGGATCTACCAGCTCGATCCGGAATTTGTTGCCCCGGAAAAAGGACTATTGGGCTGGATGTATAAAAATTTAGGTTTTAAAGTAACCGAACAATTGTTGGCGATCAGAAGATCCCTAAAATAAAATTGAAAATTTTCCTTTCGTTTTTTCAAAGTAAGAATAATCATCCTATCCCCGCTTATAGTTTTTGGGAATACTATTTAAAAAAGGGAATAATCGAAGCGGGGCACCAATGGACCGAATGCCCGGATCTGGACTGGGCGCTGGGCATTGTTCCGAAAAGTACAGATGAACAGCAGGTATGGAAACAGGAAACGTGGAATAAAACAATCGACTGGCTAAAAAAAAATCCGGCAGATCTTTTTTTAAGCTATTTATTCCCCCAGCAAATAGATGAGCGCGCTGTTCGGCAAATACAAAATTTAGGGATACCCTGTGTGAATTTTTTTTGCGATAATGTACGTGAATTTAAACATGCACCAATCGAATTCTCAGCATTTAACCTCAATTGGGTGCCTGAGTTTAATGCGGTTAAGATTTATGAAAAAGCAGGCTATCCATTTGTCAATATACCCATGCCCATTTGGGTGGATCCTGCGTTGCGGGTTTTAAAACCCGAAGCCAATACTCAAATTACTTTTATAGGCTCGAAGGACATTCAGCGACAACTTCTTTTTGAAAGTATAGTCCGCCGGGACACTGAACTGCCATTGGCTTTATATGGTAAAGGATGGAATGAAGATGCCACCAGCCAGATTCCGCCGCTACCAGCGCATTCTTTTTACAAGAAATTGATCTACAATTACCAGTTTGTAAAAAAGAACGGAACTATTCCCTTCATGCGTAAACTCGCACAGCGTAATATATCCATGGCCATCAGCCCGCAGTTAAGATCGAAAATCCACGATGTCATCAGTTTTAAAACCTATAATAAATTAACGGCTGAAAGCATGGTTACGATAGGTGTTAATCGTTATCCGTCCTTTAATTTCCCTATCAATCATCCCGGGACTTATTCGCGGCTCCGCGATATTGAGGCGCCGATGTTAGGCGCATGTTATTTAACTGAATATACGGAAGGTCTCGAAAACCTATACGATATCGGCACCGAAATAGAGGTTTATAAGGATGTTGATGATTTTATAGGCAAAGCGAAA
>CAZZUU010000153.1:0-8814 GCA_964657275.1 uncultured Mucilaginibacter sp.
ACTATGAACTATGAACTATGAACCAGCCTAATAGTCGTCGCCGTGCGGCATTTTCGGTTCGTCCTCAAATCCTTCATCGTCCGAGAATCCGCTGCCAAATTCATCTTCCTCATCTTCTTCGTCCGGTTTTTTTAGATCTTCATCTTCTTCCACACCCTCTTCGGTAACTTCCGAAAACTCTTCAGCATCTTCAGCGCTAAAAGCCATCTCATTCAAAAAGTCAAAATCGTCACCTTCAGGGGCCTCAACAGGTGTGGTAAGTATATTTCCAAACTGTTTTGGAGCCTCACCAACCGATTTTATAACCGCAGGATACGTAACGCCGGGTGTGTCGTCCAGTATGATCTTCATGAGTTCAACATGGAAATCGAAAGGGCGGTCAAAATTAAAAGTGTAATAGAATTTTTGATGCGGGTCATCAATAAAACTTAAGAGTTTTACTTTGTCCATCAATGGAACCTTGCGGTCAATTCTTTTTTGATTCGGCAGATAAGTAATTTCTTCGCCTTTAATCCACTGATCATTACTGATATAGAAAGATGAAGGGAATTCTGAATTATAACCGGTTGACTGGTGAATTGCCCGGTGGAGATCTTCAAATGTTTGATTGGATTTTACATCGATCTCTCTTATCACATCATCATAATCCTCGAATGTAACCCTGAACCTGTATAGCGCCATTTTTTAAGTAGATTTTTACAAAAATAATAATGTTTTAGTTATTTCGGATTTCGGATGTCCGATTTCGGATTTATTTACAAATATTTTCATTTTTAATACAAGTAGTATTAAGTAATTAAGCTAATCGGCCTGCAACTATTTCAATATCGTAAGTTGTGTCATCGCTATCAATCATTTATGCAAACAAAAAGATTGACCAATTAATAAATGAATTTAAATCCGAAATCAAACATCCGAAATCCGAAATAAAACAGTTATTCCTTCGCCACAACTTTTAAGCCAATTTCTGCACCTTTTAAAATTGTATAGTTTATCGCGGCCTCGCGCTCGTTCGGAATTTCGCCTTCCAATATAGCTTCCCGTATTTGATTTTTAATAATGCCCACTTCGCGGCCCTCTTTTATACCGAACAGTTCCATAATATCAATACCGGTTACCGGTGGCTGCCAGTTCCTGATGCTGTCGCGCTCCTCAACGTCCTTTAGTTTTTGTTGAACCAGTTCAAAATTCTGCCGGTATTTTTTTACTTTGTATTCGTTTTTTGTGGTGATGTCTGCTTTACACAACAACATCAGGCTCTCAATGTCGTCACCTGCTTCAAATAATAAACGGCGTACTGCCGAATCGGTAACGATGGATTGTGCCAATACAATGGGCCGTAAATGCAACTGCACCATTTTTTGTACAAACTTCATCTTTTCGTTAAGCGGCAATTTTAGTTGCGTAAATATTTTCGGCACCATACGCGCGCCCCGGTCTTCATGCCCGTGAAATGTCCATCCGTGGCCGGGTTCAAAGCGTTTTGTTGCCGGTTTGGCAATGTCATGTAATATGGCCGCCCATCGCAGCCATAAATCATCAGTAGTTTGGCAAATGTTATCCAGTACCTGCAGGGTGTGGTAAAAATTATCCTTATGCCCTTTGCCGTCAATAATTTCAACGCCGTAAAGCGCTACCATTTGCGCAAATATTTTATGCAGCAAACCAGTATCGAATAAGTAATTAAACCCAATGGATGGCTTACGCGATAAAATGATCTTGTTCAACTCATCTGTGATGCGCTCCTGCGATACAATGGTAATTCTGTCAATGTTGTTTTTTATTGCGGTTAATGCAATATCATCAATCTTAAAATTCAATTGCGATGCAAATCGAATTGCTCTGAGCATTCGCAGCGGATCATCGGAAAAAGTTTCGATGGGATTTAGCGGTGTCCTGATCAGTTTGTTTTTCAGGTCCTCCATCCCGGTAAATGGATCCAAAAGCTCACCGAAAGTATCTGGATGCAGCGAAATTGCAAGGGCATTAATGGTAAAATCGCGCCGTTGCTGGTCTTCCTCCAATGTCCCGTTTTCGACGATAGGCTTCCTGGAATCCAGCCTGTACGATTCTTTTCGGGCACCCACAAACTCTACCTCAAGGTCCTGGTAT
The DNA here is from genome assembly GCA_964657275.1 of uncultured Mucilaginibacter sp. GTDB lineage: Bacteria > Bacteroidota > Bacteroidia > Sphingobacteriales > Sphingobacteriaceae > Mucilaginibacter. The sequence continues at coordinate 2,113 of CAZZUU010000153.1, forward strand.
TTAAGTGAAGCAGTGCCAAAGTTTTTAAATACGGATAATTTTACCTTTAATTTCCTGGCAACTTCTTCAGCAAATGAAATTCCGTTGCCAATAATTACGATGTCAATATCCTTCGAGGGGCGCTCTAAAAAAATGTCGCGAACAAAACCCCCTATGGCATACACTTGCAGATCATGCTGGCCGGCCAGCTTTGATATAATTGAAAATACGGGATGCTGCAAGTGTTGTTTCATCTGTTATTTTAGAATTGAGATTTACGATTACCATGATTTCGAACACAATCGTAATTCGTAAATCCAACATCGTACATCAAATCACCTTCTTATAAATTCAAACTTTCCATCAGGATCCAGCCTGATTATTGTTGACGGGTTTTTTATTTCCATATCATACTGATCAATATCCACTACGTAATCAACACCGTCAATTATTTCAGGCGTTATTTGCGAAAAATATTGAGGCGACGGGTTGCCGCTTATATTTGCCGAAGTGGATACCAGCGGCTTGCGTAAACGTTGTATTAATTGCTCACAAAACGGATGCTTGCTTATGCGAATGCCAATACTTCCATCAGTTCCTATCAATGCAGGTGAAATATTTTTAGCGCCGGGCATCACCAGGGTTAACGGGTTTTCGGCATACAGAATCAGGTCATAGGCGAGTGGGTTTACATCGCGCACGTAGCTTTCCAATTTGTTTTCGGTATCAAGCAAAATGATCATGCTTTTGGCTTCATCGCGCTGTTTAAGCTTGTAAATCTTTTTTATAGCTTCGGTATTCGTAGCGTCGCAGCCAATTCCCCAAATAGTATCAGTAGGGTAAAGGATAATACCGCCTTCCTGTATAATTTTTAAAGCCTTTGCAACTTCATCTTTAAGCATGGGGCAAATATAAGCTCAATGTTTCAATGATCTGTAATTCGTCGAGCAGTTGCATGCACTTTGGTATGCCATACAGCTCACACGTGTTACGCACACAGGGCTCGCAGCTTAGCTTTCCGTAACGTAAAACTGTTAAATTTTGCTTGTTATAGGGAGCAGTATTGTTTTCGTTACCTGCGCCAAATAAAGCAATAGTTGGTGTGCCCACACTGTTTGCTAAATGGGCCGGCCCCGAATCGGTAGTTAACATTACCGCTACTCCGGAAATTGTATTAGCAAGGCCAACCAGGTCGGTTTTGCCGGCAAGGTTTTCAATCCGGTCGGTGTTATCGGCCATATCAATAATTTCATCAATAAAAGCGGCCTCTTTAGGCGAGCCAATAAATGTGAATGTGGTGGTTTGGAACTTATTGGTCAGCAAATTAATAATGGATAACCCTTTGTCTATCGGCATCCTTCGGGAATCGGCCTCCGAATTAAAGTTAATTAAAACCCTATTTTCATTTACCTTAACAGGACTTTTAACATCCAATTTCACACGACGATCGTTGATCGTTTTACCTGTAAATTGTTCAATCAATGATAGATATTCGTCGACGCGGTGAATACCCGGAGGTTTTTTTAAAACGTTAGTTAATAAAAAAAAACCGCCCTCTTTACCAAAACCAATGCGCCTTTTAGCGCGCGTGGCCCATCCCATCACCAAGGAAGATAATGAAGTCGGCAGGTTAAAAAAGAGGTCGTATTTTTCGGCACGCAGTTTTTTGCCGAAGCGGTAAACGCCGCTTAAGCCTTTATATTCCTGCTTTGCAAATAAGTGGATATTATTTATCCCGGATATTAATGTGGCAACACCGCTCAACTCCTTTTTGACGATAATATCAATCCCCGCATCCGGATATAGTTCCCTTACTGCCCCGATGAAAGCGGTACTCATTACCACATCGCCAAGCCAGTTAGGCAGCCTTATCAGTATCTTCATGAGATCAGATATGAGATGTGAGATACGAGATTTGAGACATTGGTATTATTTAGTATTGAATTGGACAAGCGTTATAAGATTTTAATTTTAACAAGAAAATCATAAACCTATTTTGCATCTAAATCTCACGTCTAAAATCTCACATCTCAAATCTAACTACACCGACACATTGTTTTCACGCAAAGCATTATTCAACGATGTTTTTTTATCAGTTGATTCTTTACGCTGGCCGATGATTAAAGCACATGGGACCTGGAAGTCGCCGGCAGGGAAGGTCTTTGTGTACGAGCCGGGAATAACCACCGAGCGTGCCGGGACATGACCCTTGTATTCAACAGGTTTCTCATGGGTAACATCTATAATTTTGGTTGATGCAGTTAACACTACATTTGCACCCAAAACAACCTCTTGTTCAAGGTGGACGCCCTCAACTACTATGGCCCTTGACCCCAGGAAACAATTATCTTCGATAATAACAGGTGCGGCTTGTACAGGTTCCAGCACGCCACCTATACCAACGCCACCACTTAAATGCACATGTTTGCCTATTTGCGCGCATGATCCCACAGTTGCCCAGGTATCAACCATGGTGCCTTCGTCAACATAAGCGCCAATGTTTACATACGAAGGCATCAGGATAACTCCTGGTGACAAGTATGCTCCATAACGTGCAATAGCATGCGGCACAACACGTACCCCTGTTTTTTTATAGTCGGTTTTCAATTTCATTTTATCATGAAAAACGAAAGGGCCGACTGAAATTTCTTCCATTTGCCTGATGGGGAAATATAATATTACTGCTTTCTTTATCCATTCATGCGTATGCCAGCGAGTTGCGATCAATTCAGCAACACGTATTGTGCCTTTATCCAATTTCTCAATAACGGTTTCAATCGCATTTATATATTCGTTATAACGCAGCAGGTTCCTGTCTTCCCAGGCTTCTTCAATTAATTTTTTTAGGTCTTGCATCAGTAAATAAAACTTTTGGCAAATTAAAGGAATTTTAGGGGAATTTATTTACACATACTTAATGAGTTGATAGATTTGCCTGCTTTAGTTGCAAATTTTTAAGAAAAGATCTTTGTAAATTTGCTGATCCTGATATGGCTGAAAAAGAAAAATTACGAATTGATAAATATTTGTGGGCGATAAGGATATTCAAAACCCGTACGCTTGCTACCGACGCCTGCAAAGCCGGCAGGGTTAAGTTGGACGGTCAAAACATAAAGCCGTCGCACGAGGTGAAAATTGGTGAAACTTACCAGGTATCCAAAGGTATTGAACGGAAGGTATTAAAGGTAACCGGCTTGCTTGAAAACCGGACGGATGCCAAAACTGCAGTTAATTTTTATGAGGACCTTACTCCCGTTGAGCAAACCCACGCTTTTAAATCGATGTTCCACGCGCCAATTTTAAAACGCGACCGCGGTACAGGCCGCCCTACAAAAAAAGACAGACGGGAAATTGACGATTTAAAAGATGATTTTTTTGATAAAACAAAAGATGAACTATAACGTTATCTACCCGTTGTAAAAATATGACTGAACTTTTTTACCGTTTAAGGCCGGCAGATGAAATTAGATAAAAATACACAGTTTGATTTAGTTTTTCTGACAAGAAATATTTGGTGTGCAGGTCGCCGCCCCCTAAAACAATTCTTTGACTTTGAGTAAAAAAGCATATTTTTGGCGCGATATTTACCCAAAACCAACCGTTTTGACGAAAGCTTAGAAAATGAGAAAAACCATCTTACTTTACCTTTTTTTATTTCCAGCGTTTATTATCACCACACTATCTTCCTGTGTTACTCAAAAGCAAATTGCCTATTTTCAAAAAGGGATCAATCAATCGGATACCATGATGATTGCCGAAGCTTATATTCCGAAAATACAAGCGGGCGATATATTATCTATTAACATCGGTTCTCTAAACCCTGCTGCCAGCAGTTTTTTTAACCCGTTTTCAAACATGCCCGTTACAACCGAACCAAATGATGGTACATCGGCAGCAAACGGAACCACAGCGGCACCATCACTTTCACAGTCGGCTGCACCAAATTACCTGGTAGATTCTGAGGGAAGAATTGAACTGCCGTTATTAGATACCATTAAGGTATTGGGGCTTACAACGTCAGCAGCACGAGATCTTATAAAAAGCCGTTTAAAAGCTTACCTTAAAGAGCCAACCGTTAATGTGCGTGTTACTAACTATAAAATATCCGTTATGGGGGAGGTTGCTAAACCATCTGTTTATGTAATTCCAAATGAAAAGATAACACTGCCGGAAGCGCTAAGTTTAGCCGGCGATCTTACTATATATGGCAAGCGTGATAATGTGATGATCATTCGAGACATCGATGGTAAAAAGGAATTCGGGAGAATAAATTTAAACAGCCGGGAGATATACACTTCTCCATATTATTATCTCCATAATAATGACATAATTTATGTAGAGCCAGGCAAGGGAAAAACTGCTCAAACCGATAAAATATATCAAATTTTGCCGGTTATTTTAAGTGCACTTTCGCTTTTCACTATTATAGTGAGCTATTCCCATCTAAAACTCTAACACCTTTAATAACCAATCTCAAAACTTCGTTATAGAATGAATAACCATCAGGATACAACTGATATTACAAACAAAAGCGGCAAGGAACCCAGCTTGCTGGAAACGCTGATAACATACATTAGACATTGGAAACTTTTTTTATTTTCTGTGATTATATGTATGATCCTGGCTTTTTTGTATATAAAATTGGTTAGTCCGGTTTACAAGGTTGAAACCGACTTGCTAATTAAAGACAATAAAGGCGGCCCGGCCGGGCAAAATGATTTGCTTAAAGATTTGGGCATGTTCTCATCTGAAAAAATTATCGACAACGAGATACAAATTTTAAAGTCAAATACTATTTTAGAAGAGGTAATAAAAAATCTAAAACTACAAACTTCATACACTAATACGAAAGGTGTAAGAAACAGGGAAATTTATAAAGTGCTACCTTTTGATGTGACACTTGTAAGCCCGTCATTGGCCGCGTATGAGCATCCGTTTTCAGTAAAATTACTCAATGACCGACAAGCCACTTTTAATGGTAAAACCGTATTATTGGATACAATGGTTAATACCGAGGCAGGTTTAGTTAAAATCGCTAAAAATTCTTCGGGCAATAATTTTATCGGGCAAGAATTTAAGGTGACTTTTTACACCATCAATTCAGTATTAAAGAAATATCAGGATAATTTGAAAGTTGAACCTGCCAGTAAACAAGCAACTGTATTGATAATTACATTGGAGGACGAAATTCCTCAAAGAGGTGAAGATTTTCTTAATGATCTTGTTGATGAATATAATCGAGCGGCTATTGAAGATAAAAATAAGGTTACCGCTAATACATTGTCGTTTATTGATGAAGAATTAAAAAGGATATCCGGTGAGCTCGGCTCGGTTGAAAAAAATGTAGAAGAATATAAATCAAATAATCAAATAACAAACATATCATCAGAGTCTGACATATTTTTAAAAAGTGTGAGCGATAATGACGAGCAACTTAATAAAATAAACTTGCAATTAAAAGTATTGAGCGGCTTAGAGAATTACGTCAATAATAATCAGGGTCAATCTTCTAAATTGCCGTCAATGCTTGGCATTGATGATCCCACTTTGTTAGGTTTAGTTTCAAAATTAGGAGAGGTACAAATACGAAGGGAAAGTTTATTGCAAACAGTGCCTGATACTAACCCACTAGTCAGTTCATTAACAAATCAGGCGAATTCATTAAAACAAGCTATTGAATCTTCGATCATAAATTTTAAGAGCGGATTACAAATTACACAACAACAATTACAAAATAAAGAAAAGCAATACTCGTCAGTTATCCAAAAAGTTCCTTCAAAGGAGAGAGGATTGATTGACGTTATGCGTCAGCAGGAAATAAAGAATACGTTATTTACCTATCTTTTACAAAAACGTGAAGAAACTGCCATGTCGTTAGCTTCCGTTGTAGCTGATAGCCGCACAATTGACTTAGCTAAGAGCAGTCTTTCTCCGGTAAAACCCGTAAAAAGATTAATATACTTAGCTTTTCTGTTTGTATCTATTGTGCTACCAGCGGCGGTTATTTATTTTAAACAACGGCTCAATTTTAGGATAAACAAGCGTTCGGATATTGAAGACGCTACAAACGCGCCAATACTTGCTGAAATCTCCGAGTCAGATTCACCCGGCGCTTTATTAGCATCAATGAAGCCGCGGTCTATGGTATCAGAGCAAATTAGGGTAATGCGTACCAATCTTCAATTTATTTTACCCGAAGAAAAACCTAAAGTGATTCTTTTTACCTCGAGTATTAGCGGTGAGGGTAAATCTTTTATATCATTAAATTTAGGAGGATCATTAGCAATAACCGGCAAAAAAGTTGTAATACTTGAATTGGATCTAAGAAAACCAAAATTACATAGCGGACTTGGTGTTGACAATACCATCGGACTATCTAATTATTTAATAGGTAAGGTTGACTATAAGGATATTCTTAAGGAAATTTCAATCCAAAAAGATTATTTTATTGTACCCAGCGGGCCGATCCCTCCTAACCCTGCCGAGTTATTAGTTAACGGAAAAATAAAAATCCTTATCGAGCAACTTAAAAAGGAATTTGATTATATAATTATTGATGCTCCGCCAGTTGGCTTGGTAACTGATGCTCAGATATTAGCTGAATATGCAGATTTAACAATTTTTGTAGTAAGACATAATTATACCTCTAAAAATCATATCAGTTCACTGGATGGTTATTATCGGGATGGCAAATTTAAAAAAATGAACATTTAACAAAATTTT
>CAZZUU010000154.1:0-8809 GCA_964657275.1 uncultured Mucilaginibacter sp.
CCGGCGGGAATACTTGTAAAAGTTATTTATTACCTAAAATGTAAAGCTGGCTGGAAATTTTACCAACCAGCTTCACTTGCATTAATAACCGGGATAAACAGGAGGGTTGGTGGAACCACCTGTGGAACCGGTGGTTGCCGTGAAATTACTTTGCAGGTATCCTAAAATACCGTGCGCTTCACCGCCGGGGCCTGCCGTAAAGTAAAGCTTGCTCGTGGCCGAAGGAGTTGCTTTCAAAAAGCTGAGCGCCCATAAACCGTCAATTACAACGGGGCTTCCATCTTTTTGCAACTGGCCTATATGATTGCCATTTAAATCAAATATATTGATCCTGCCATCCCCAAAGTTGCCCACCAGTATTGTTTGGCCCACGGCAGCAAAACCGGCAGGTGCAAGCGTAATACCCCATGGTGAATTTAAGGTACCGTTTGAAGCAAAGCGTTTAACAAAGGTTCCATCGGGTTTGAAAATATTAACATATCCGTTTCCGGGAGCCGGGGCATCAGTAATGCTACTCCCCGCACTATGTTTGGCATAAGTTACGTATATCATCCCACCGATATTTTGCACGTTAAACGGAGAAAACCCGGCTGCCATGGTAGTATCAACAAAGGGATTGACTGGGACGTAATTGAAGCTATTGTCATATATGTCAACTTTCCCTTCTTTAAAATTGGCGGCTAACAAAAAATCGGCGCCAACGCCGTTTCCAATAGTCAGCCCGGTGTAGCCGGCCAGGTTGTTCACCCCAACTGCTGTGGCAGTAGTTCCATTTGTCCAGGCTGTAATTTTTCCGCTCTCGTCCGCAAAAATAAACGTGTTGCCTCCAAATTCCGTCGCTGAACCATTGAATACCATGCCGGTAGGCGCACCCGATGACGGAATGCCTACAGGCGCCATTACTGTATGGCCGGTACTATCGTATACCGTACTTAACGATTTTTTATTTGAGGACGCCCAGATGATGCCCGTTGGGTTTGCTGCAAGCCCCCAAGCATTAACCAGGTTGGCATCAACCTGGGCTGGATTAAAACTGGCCGCATCTGCAACCAAATTTGTTTGGCTGATGTTATACGTCGGCGACGATGGTGTCGTGTTCGTTTTTTTACAGGAATAAATGCATACGGATACGGCTGCAGCGATTACTAAATTAGTGTTAATTCTCTTTTTCATAAATGTGGATTTTTTTGTTTTCAATTTTATTTTATGTTTTCAATTTGATGATTTGTTCTGCTCATTGATCTTTGGCAGCATGCAGCGATCCTATCCTGCACACAATTTTTACACGACTTTCTTTTTAAGAAATATCCGGATGCTAAAAAAGATAATTAGATGAAAGGGGGTAAATTATTTACATGAAAACGGATACACGCATGACGAACACCGGGATTCGCGATCTTTTAGGAGCTGTTTGATATGGGATATAGGAAATCCTGATCCAGGTAATTTTAGCTATACTAATAGCTACTAAGGCGTTTCCAGTTATGCTTTGTCGTCGGCGGGGGGCTGTAACTAGATAATAAAAGCTAAAAGCGGAAGTCATGCCGAATTTATTTCGGCACCCCACTGGATATTCACGCCTGCAAAGTTTGCGACGTGCATATCGCAGACCTACCTAGCGGTTACAAGCATGAGAGGTGCCGAAATAAATTCGGCATGACTTGCTTTTTTCAAAAATCCCCCTCCTTCAAAACATCCCCAATCAAATCACTCTCATACCCCCTGCTTAACGCATACTGCTGCAATTTGTATCGCCGTTTAAAGGAATCCTTTTCATTTAACAGTTTTGCTTTTTTGGTAATCGTCTTTTGCAGTAACTGTAGATATTCGTCACCATCTATGGTGGCCAGCGCTTTTTTTATCAACACATCGGGCACTCGTTTAAATTTCAGGCCCTGCTTTATTTTTATCCGGCCCCAGCCCTTTTGGTTAAATTTTCCCTTGGCATAGGCTTTTGCAAAACGTTCTTCATTTAAAAAATTATCGCCGATGAGCTGGCCGATGATATTTTCAACCGCGGCCGGCCACAATCCCCACTCATACAATTTATCCCTTACCTCCTGCTGCGAGCGCTCCTGGTAGGCGCAATAATGTTCCGCTTTTTTAAGGGCAAGCTTTTCGTCGGTTATTTTTGGCGTTTTGGGGATGTCCATCAAAACCAAAATTCGTTAAAATTCTTGTATGTACGGAAATATGAGCAAATTCGTACCATGCCAGGAAGTCAATACCCAATAAAAGAAATTCAGCAAGCCATCAATGCCGGCGGAACTATTATAAAAGAATACGCCATCAGCAACTTATTGACCGACAGCCGCCGCATTACCAGTCCCGCCGAAAGCTTATTTTTCGCGCTAAGTGGCAGGCGAAACGGGCACGAGTTTATTGCGGAGGCTTACGCCGCAGGCGTGCGCAACTTTGTAGTGAAGCAGGGTCCTGAATTAATGCTGCCCGACGCTAATTTTTTAATTGTGGACAATGTACTGGCAGCCCTGCAATCGCTCGCCGCATGGCACCGCAGTCGCTTTAACCTGGAAGTGATAGGCATAACAGGGAGCAACGGCAAAACCATTGTTAAAGAGTGGCTGTACCAGCTGCTGGCTGCCGACAAAAACATCGTGCGCAATCCTAAAAGTTATAATTCGCAATTGGGTGTCCCGATTTCGGTGTGGCAGATCAACGAAAAAAATAACCTGGGGATCTTTGAGGCAGGCATATCCACAACCGGCGAAATGGCTAAGCTGGAGGCCATCATAAAACCAACCATCGGCGTTTTAACGCACATCGGCACCGCACATGATGAAGGCTTTAGCGAACGGCGCGAAAAGGTGCTTGAAAAACTAATCCTGTTTAAAAACTGCCGCCTGCTGATCCATAATTACGACCAGCTGATCGATTACCTGGACGATATCCCGGCTGAGAATCGTTTCACCTGGAGCACCAACTTTAAACAAGCCGACCTATACGTTTTCACAGAGACGGTGATTGCCAAAAAGTTTTATTTGCGGGCGATATTTAAAGGCGAAGAAATTGAATGTTTGATCCCTTTTCTGGATGAAGCCTCTGTTGAAAATGCCATTGTTTGCTGGGCCACCATGCTGGCCATGGGCTATAAACCGGTTGAGGCAGATGAACGCATCGAGCATTTGAATGCCGTAAGCATGCGCCTGGAATTGAAAACAGGCATTAATGATTGCTCGGTGATAGACGACTCCTACAATTCGGATATCCAGTCATTAGAGATTGCTTTGAATTTTTTGAGTCAGCAAAATCAGCACCCTAAAAAGACCTTGATACTGTCGGATATATTTCAGTCGGGTTTGCAAAACGAGGTTTTATACCGGCAGGTTGCCGACATGATAAAAGCCAAAAAGGTGGACAAATTTGCCGGTGTCGGTGAGGCGTTGACCTCGTTTGAAAGCTATTTCGACCTGCCTGAAAAGTATTTTTATCCCGATACCGCTGCGTTGCTTCAGCATTTGCGCTCGCTTAATTTCAGGCACGAAACCATCCTGATCAAAGGTTCGCGCAGTTTTGAGTTTGAGCTGATCAGCCGCGCGCTGGTACAAAAGGCGCACGAAACGGTGATGGAAATAAACCTGAATGCGCTACTCGGCAATTTGAATTTTTACCGGTCGAAATTAAATCCCGGTGTAAAAATTATGGCCATGGTAAAGGCATTCTCCTATGGCAGCGGCACATTTGAAGTGGCCAATATGCTGCAATACAACAAGGTTGACTATTTGGCTGTAGCTTATATCGATGAGGGTGTTGGCTTGCGAAAAACAGGTATCAACCTGCCCATTCTTGTCCTTAACCCGGAATCATCCGCCTTTGATAAATTGACAGAATATAAGCTTGAGCCTGCCATTTACAGCTTCGGACTGTTGGATGAATATGTAAAATATGCGCAGGCCAGTAACGTGCTGGATTATCCGGTACACCTTAAAATCGACACCGGCATGCACCGCCTTGGGTTCGAAGATTTTGAGATAGAAACACTGTGCGACCTTTTGGAAGAGAATAAGTATTTACATGTGCAGTCGGTATTTTCGCACCTGGTCGCCAGCGACTCTGCCCAGCACGACCTTTTTACCTTAACGCAGATCAACAAGTTTGAGGAGGCTTACCGGCAGATAGAGGAAACGCTTGGTTACACCGTTATCAAGCATATCTGCAACAGCTCCGGCATCACCCGCTGGCCAAATGCGCAATACGATATGGTGCGGCTGGGTATCGGCCTGTACGGCATTGATGCCGCAGTTTCAACTGCTGATAACGCCTTGCAGCCTATTGCCAGTTTAAAAACAAGTGTTTCGCAGGTAAAAAAGGTACCGGCCGGCGAAACTATCAGCTATAGCCGCAGCGGCAGTTTATTAAAGGATGGCAAGATAGCAACCGTCCGCATCGGTTATGCCGACGGCTATTTGCGTGCATTTGGCAATGGCGTTGGCAAGATGCTGGTTAAGGGCGTTTTGGTGCCCACGGTTGGCAATATTACGATGGATATGTGTATGCTCGATGTAAGCAATGTGGAGGTACAGGAAGGCGACGAAGTGATCATTTTTAATGAAGAACAACGCATAGAAGAACTGGCCACACAGATCGGCACCATCCCCTACGAAATTTTAACAAATGTTTCGCAAAGGGTGAAAAGGGTTTATTTTTATGAGTGAGCTATTTTTCTATATCATATTGTAGTGGAGCGAAAGAGGATCGTTAATTTCATTCTGCTCGTCGTATGCCCTTTGATCATTGGTAATACTCAAACTAAGGATTGTTATACTATACAGAATTTTGGCATAGCCATACCTTATTCAGCCACTAATATTTAATTCGCTTTCCTTATAGATTTGAATCTAGACGAATTACGTTTAGCATTTTTTTGCTAAGGTTTATCTATTAATGGCGTAAAGGGATTAAATTTTAGCGTTTTGATTTTCTCTCCGCTTTCATTGTAAAAAGTCCATGTGCCAAATTTTGCCCATCCAGTATCTAAATGAATCCAGTTGCCAATTTCAGATATGCGTCCATTAGAAAATTTTTTTACAGACACTTTATACTCTATTTGGGAAGTGACTTTGCCGTTTTCATCATAAAAAGTCCAAATACCGTCAGGTAACTCGGTATCACCATAATAACCGCCGATAACTTTTACTTTACCGCTTTTATAAAATGTTTTAACTTCTGTGGTATTACTGTTAACGTGTATCTGAGCGAGTGATTTAAAGTTGAAAGCAAGTCCGCAAAGAATAAATAATAGTTTTTTCATTGTAGCAAGTTAAGTATCAAATATAATAAGTTGAAAACTATATCAACGAGATGGCTGGTCAAAAAGTCAATCAATTATAGTAACTTGTGATGAAAGATTTTTATTATAAAGACTGAGAAATCCAAGTGAGGGGCGACAAAAAGTTTATAAATAAAATAGGTTGTTTCGATTAAAGCTAATATTATAGAATTAGCTTTTTATGTCTCTATATTTGCCGCTATGAAAGATAAAGTAAACGAATTTAAAGCCAAGTATTGTACCGATTTTGAATGCTTTCCATTTGTAGAAAATATAAAAAACCTGCTTAAAAACCCTGAAAGCTATGAACCATTAAGTATTAGATTGCAGCAACAGGAAGACGAACAAATTACGGTAACCACCACTTTTAAAAGCGCCGAGGGTTTACATAGTGGAATAGGATGGGTTGACATGAAAGGGAAAGTTTTGTATTTTGTATTAGATTAAGTTTATCCGAATTTGGATATCGTTACGAAAACTATAAACTAAATTATCCAAAACAATCGCCACATTTTGTTAAGTTATAACATTTAGAGCGTTTGATTTAAAATTGTATCGCAATAACATCACACATCGACGCTTTCTAAAGCAATATCAATATGACTTACAATACCATACCAATTCCGCAATTTTCATTTACTGATGTACCGGAGCGTGAAGCGGGAGAGATTGCTTGGAATTACTTCCAATCGGCTTACAATATTGGATACTTTGTGGAAACTGCCAAAGAGGATATTCGGCGTAGATTGAATACGCAAGACAGCCGAGAGGATAAAATTATTATCTTATCCTATTTGATTAATAAACTTACCACACGGATTTTAACGTTACCAGTACCACAGTCCGACATGGAGAAAAGCATTCGGCAGCGTGATACAATCCCCACTTACACAGCATTACTACATTTCCTATATCGGCTTATTGAGCAAGAAAACATAAAGATACCTACCGACCTGTTTGATGAGGAATCTTACAAAACAAGTCAAAGCCTTTTATTGTCAATCCACGAAGCACTTGAGCAAATCAAAATTAAAAATTCAGATAAAGCGGGAGCAATAACAACAGTTCAAAATGAAATTAAAAAAAGCAGCAAATTCTTATGGCTTGGTAAGGAAGATTGGGCTAAGATGGTAATTGGCGCATTAGTTGCAGCATGTATAAAAGAAGAAATTATACCGCATTTGCCAGCTATACTCTCTTTATGCCAATCCTATTTAACAAAATTACTTCCAAAATAAGGGACAATACTTGCTTTTTTTAATTTGAAAACAGCCTAATTTAGCTGAGGGCGCACTTTTTTATTTATTTTTTAGGTTGATAGTAAACGTTGGCATGGGTCCCTGTCGCTTTATAAGTGATTTACCAGCGACTAAAATAGGGCATTTCAACTTGTCGCTTCGAAGTCAAACGTTCCGATGGAACGTGAATGGCGCTGGATGTTTTCTACCAACCAAACGTCCCTATGGGACGAGAACCGCCTTTAGTCGTCCCGGCGGGACGTATGGTTGGTAGCTAAAAAATCATACCGAAATTGAGCGTCCCATAGGGAGGCTTGGTGAAATACGACAATGCACCATGAAAAAGATATTCAGCGTATTATTAAGATACTTTATAAAAGGACTATTAATTGTTGTGCCGCTTGGCGTGGCATTTTTCCTCATCTACTGGGCCATCTCCAGTATCGATAACGCGCTAAATTTAGATTTCCTGTGGCACGATAAAAACGGCAAAGCGGTTTACATACCGGGCCTGGGTATTTTAAATGTAATAGTGATCATCATGATCGCAGGCATACTGGTAACCAACGTAATAACCGATCCCATAAAACGATGGATTAACCGCTGGATCAACCGGCTGCCTTTGTTTAAGTTCCTGTACAGTTCGGTAAAGGACCTTACGGAAGCCTTTGTTGGCGAAGAGAAGAAGTTTAACGAACCGGTAATCGTAACCGTAAATGAGTTTGGGTTAAAAAAAATCGGCTTTATGGTGCAGAAAGATCTCTCCTCATTAAACCTACCGGGAGAGGTCGCCGTTTATTTTCCCTATTCCTATTCGTTCGCTGGCCAAGTGGTGATCGTTTCGGCGGATAAGGTAAAACCTATCGATAAAAGCGCCGCCAATATGATGAAATTCGTGGTATCAGGCGGGGTGAGCGGGTTGGACTGATCGCTTCTTCTTCTTAAAACCTCTGATAACTATAAAGGTGCTCACCACCATCAGGATAGATGCCAGCAAATACGGCGCGCCCGGAAAATACACGCCGGAGGTTTTTTTGCTGAAGAAAAAGAATACGTAGCTGAACAACAGCGGCCCTAATATGAGGCTGATACTGTTTAAAATAGCAAAAGCACCCTGCAATTCACCCTGTTCGTTTTTAGCGACTTTTGCCGTTGCCAGGCTCTGCATAGCGGGCCCTGACAAGCCCCCGAGGCAATAGGGGATCATATACACATACAGCATCCATCCCCGGCTCACAAAAGCTATCAGGGCAAGGCCAATGGCATAGAAAATTAAACCTGCAGTGATATTTTTTTCCTGCCCAAATTTCGGGACTGTGTACCGAATCAGTCCGCCTTGTATCCCCACCAGCACCAGTCCTATAAAGACGCCCAGTGTACCAACACTCGCCAGCGTCCAGTCGAATTTTTCATATACAAAAAACGATAACAGGTATTCAACTGCTTTTTGAGCTATATAAACGATCAACGTGGCGCCCAGTAAACCGGCCAGTGCGGGTTCCTTTTTATATATCCTGTATAAGGATAAAAACGGGTTGGCACGTTTCCACTCGAATTTTCTGCGGTTCTCCGGCGCTAACGATTCCGGCAAAACAAACAAGCCGTAAAGGCCATTGCAAAACGCAAATGCGCCTGCCGCAATAAACGGCAATTTTAAATTAATTAGACTCAAATAACCGCCCAGCCCAACGCCAAAAATCAGTCCTATGGCCGATGCCGCACCCACCAATCCAAAATTGGCGGCGCGTTTGTTGCCGGTGGTGATATCAGCAATGTAGGCGGTAGCTGTCGAGGTGCTGGCCCCGCAAATGCCCGCTATGGTACGACCGACAAACAGCCAGCCGATAGTTGGCGAAAAGGCCATCACCATATAATCGATCCCAAATCCAAATAAAGAAATGAGCAAAATCGGGCGGCGGCCAAAACGGTCGCTCAGGTTGCCCATTATTGAAGCAAATATAAGCTGCATGGAGGCATACACAAACGTTAACCAGCCATTGTACCAGGATGCCTCCCTCACGTTGATGTGCCCTAAAGTTTGCAGTAACTTAGGCAGTACAGGTATAATTATCCCTAATCCAAGCACATCAATGAAAATGGTAATGAAAATAAAAGTGAGTGCGCGGGATTGTGTGGGTTTTGCCATATAATTAATCAGTCAGACAATGCCGTTTTGTTATAAAAGTTTTGATAAACATAAAATATTACAGAATTACTAATTTCTTTTAAAACTCCTGATGGCTAAAATAGCGCTGAGAAGCATCAATATTGATCCTATAGCAAA
>CAZZUU010000155.1:0-407 GCA_964657275.1 uncultured Mucilaginibacter sp.
GGTGTTTGCCGGTTTTTTGTTGCGGGTTGATGATATGGGGATCGCGTAAGCCGGAATGTACGATCTCGGACTTATAACGTACATGCATTTTAACAAACGAAGGGGTTTCTACCTCATCTACCTTAAAATCGATGTCGGCAAAACGCGGGTCGGAATGAACAGTGTCCATGTAAATTTTACATGCTTCTTCCGTTCCTGAAACGGTGCCGTTCAGTCCTTCTTCAGCCACAATGATGCGCCCTGCCAAACCTAAACTTTTACAGAAAATTAAATGATCGGCAGCAAATTGCTCCGCATCCGCTATTGTTGAATAACAATAGTAAAGTAGTGTATTATATTTTGCCATAAATCATTGATACTGCTGCAAACAGTGTTAAATGAGGTGCAAAGATAGGGTTTGATTTCGG
>CAZZUU010000155.1:417-8770 GCA_964657275.1 uncultured Mucilaginibacter sp.
ATTCTGACCAGCCACGTATGAGAATCTAAAAATTACCGTTTTTTTAAATCTGTTAATTTAGCTTATTACTCTTAAATCCGAACCCGATAATTATCGGGTCGAACATCCGACATCCGAAATCAAATAACTAATTTTGTCCATTCCAAAAATCTACACTATGTATAATACACTAAAACCTGTTTTACAGCAGGAGCTCGCTGATATTGAAAGCGCCGGTTTATATAAAAGGGAGCGCATCATCACATCGCCGCAGGGCGCTGATATTGAAGTGCAGGGTGGCAAACAGGTAATTAACTTTTGCGCCAATAATTACCTGGGGCTTTCAAACCACCCCAAAGTGATCGCCGCCGCCAAAGAAGCAATGGACACCCATGGTTATGGCTTGTCGTCTGTCCGGTTTATTTGCGGCACGCAGGATATCCATAAGGAACTGGAAAAAAAGATTGCAGAATTTTTAGGTACAGAAGACACTATTCTTTATGCTGCTGCTTTTGACGCCAACGGCGGTGTGTTTGAGCCGCTGTTTAATGAACAGGATGCCATTATCTCGGATGAGTTAAACCATGCTTCTATTATAGACGGTGTACGCCTGTGCAAGGCGCAGCGCCAGCGTTATAAACATGATGACATGGCCGACCTGGAAGAAAAGCTCAAGGCTACTGCAAGCTGCCGTCACCGTATCATCGTAACTGATGGTGCCTTCAGCATGGACGGTACCATAGCGCAATTGGATAAAATTTGTGCCTTAGCTGAAAAATATAATGCGCTGGTGATGGTCGACGATAGCCATTGTTCGGGTTTTATGGGCAAAACGGGTCGTGGTACGCATGAGCATTGTGGAGTACTTGGAAAGATCGATATCATCACGGGTACGCTGGGCAAAGCATTAGGCGGAGCTTCAGGCGGATTTACATCTGGACGCAAGGAGATTATTGATATGCTGCGGCAGCGGTCGCGCCCGTACCTTTTTTCCAACACGCTTGCCCCGTCGATAACCGGTGCATCTATTGCGGTATTGGATATGCTGAGTGAAACAACCGATCTTCGCGACAAGCTGGAAAAAAACACCCTATATTTCCGTCAAAAAATGACCGAAGCTGGTTTTGATATTAAACCGGGCATACATCCTATTGTACCCGTAATGCTTTACGAGGCAAAATTAGCGCAGGAATTTGCCGCCAAAATGCTGGATGAGGGCATTTATGTAATTGGTTTTTATTACCCGGTAGTTCCGCAGGGAAAAGCAAGGATACGTGTACAGATATCTGCTGCGCATAATATGGATCATTTGGATAAGGCAATTGCAGCGTTTAGTAAGGTGGGGAAAACGTTGGGAGTGATTAAATAATCATATTTTTTTATATAAATAGTACGTATACATTTTTTATATTTGTACGTATAGTTTAAATCTTTATGGCTACTTCAAAATTAACATTAAGCGCAGATAAGGCAACTATTGAGTTAGCAAAAAATTTGGCATCCGAAGACAATATAAGTGTATCAAAATTATTTAAAGGGCTTATTAATGATTTGGCAAAAAAGAAAAAGAAAAAAGATCCTTTGCTGGAAAAATTAAAGACTTATGAGATTCCCGAAGAAATTAAGGCATTAACAGGAATTTTAAAAGGAAAGTATCCTGAAGACATGGATTACAAGGATATGAAGTACGAATATTTGAAAGAAAAACATGGATTATAAGCGCTTATTTCTTGATAGCGATGTTTTATTAGACTTGATTTTAAACCGTGAACCTTACTTTGGATATACCCAACTCCTAATAATTGAAAGGCATATCCGGAAAATTGACTTAAATACATCAGCTTTAATAATAGCCAATATTCATTATATAATTTCAAAAAAACTTGGAGCAAAGGCCGCAACAGAAGGCATAAAACACTTAGTTAAATTAGTAAATGTGCTGCCTTTTGAAACTGATATTATTTCGCTGGTGTTAAATAGTGACTTTACCGACTTTGAGGACGGAATTCAATATTTTATAGCGAGCAGGTACAACTGCGCAGCAATAGTAACCAGAAATGTAAAAGACTATAAACATTCAACATTACCTATTTATACTACAGAACAATATTTAAATAACTTCAATTAATGCAAGTCCACATCGATAAATATCCAACTAAGGGTAATAAGTTAAACCAGTATCTTATCATACGTTCGGTTACTTTGTTGATTTTCATCGGTGCAGTTTTATTATCCAAAACTGCCCATTCCCAGGTAAAAGACACCGTGAATGACGCATATGACAGTGTACCCGTCGTTGCCTCCAATGATACGATTCCGATGGTCGACAATTTGAAATATTCGATTGACAGCCTGGTTAGGGGATATATTATATTCCCCTCGAATAAACGCCAATTTGGTTTGCTAAGGTTCAACGGTAAGAAAGTTATATTTAGGGACAGCGTCAGCCAAAAGAAGATTCGTTATGAGGCTGGTGAAATAATAGGTTTTGTTGCACTTAAAGACACCTTTAAGGTTATTGCTGACACCGGTTGGACGGTGCCAAACCCGCGTGACCCTTTAGCTTCTGTTAGTAAAATGATTGTAGATAATATATTTGTAAAGGAAATGATTTACGGTCCAAAAGTTTGCCTTTACAAAACCGTAATCAAACAAACTTCGCCAGGAATGATGATGGGCGGGACAATGGTACCAGGTATATCTATGGTTAATATCCCTAGTGCCGGTATAACAGCCGGCGCGCCGATATTAACTTCGGTGTTGTGGAAAAATGTTTTTTATTTAAAGCGGGCCAACGAAATTAAATACACGAAAATACCGGAAAGACAAAGGCCTTTAAAGAAATTGTTGGATACTTACCTTAAAGATGATCGCGACCTTTTGAAATCCATTAATGCAGATTTACTAAAATTTGATAGCATAGATTTCATTGTAAATAATTACAACAAAAAGTACGATGCAAGATAAAATAGATCATTATACCACCGAAATAAATGCCTTTTCACCCGCTAACGCCGATGAACTGGAAACATTCCGCATAAAATTTTTAGGCACCAAAGGGATCATTAAGGATTTATTTGAAGAATTTAAAAATGTAGGGCCAGAAGAGAAACGCACATTCGGCAAGGTGCTTAACCAATTTAAGCAACTGGCCGAAGCTAAGTATAATGACCTGAAGGAAAACCTCAAATCCGATATCGAACATCCGAAATCCGAAATCGATCTTACTTTACCCGGCGACGGTTTTGCGGTAGGCTCACGTCACCCGCTTTCCCTTATCCGTATCGAGATCATTGATATTTTTAAAAGATTGGGTTTTGTAGTGGCCGAAGGGCCGGAGATTGAGGACGACTGGCATAATTTTTCTGCATTGAATTTCCCCGAGGAGCACCCGGCGAGGGATATGCAGGATACTTTCTTTATCAAAAAGAACCATGGCAAGGATGACATTGCTTTGCGTACCCACACCTCATCAGTACAGGTGCGGATGATGGAGAATGGAAAGCCACCTTTCAGGGCAATTATGCCCGGCAGGGTTTATCGTAACGAAGCGATTTCTGCAAGAGCGCATTGCTTTTTTCACCAGGTAGAAGGCTTGTATATCGACGAAAATGTTTCTTTTGCGGATCTTAAACAAACGCTTTATCACTTTGTACAGGAGCTTTACGGCGACGGAACAGAGGTGCGGTTCAGGCCTTCTTACTTCCCATTTACTGAGCCATCTGCCGAAATGGATATCTCCTGCACCATCTGCAAGGGATCGGGCTGTAACATGTGTAAATACACAGGCTGGGTAGAAATATTGGGCTGTGGTATGGTTGATCCCAACGTTTTAGAAAATTGTGGCATCGATCCTGCAAAATTTACCGGGTTTGCTTTCGGTATGGGGATAGAAAGAATTGCCAACTTAAAATATGTTATACGTGATTTGCGTTTATTCTCTGAAAACGATGTTCGTTTTTTAAAGCAATTCCAGTCGGAGATTATATGAGAAAGTTCTTTTTGCTGGTAACTATAACCTTATGCTACCTTTCGTGCGGTAAGAGCGGAGATGTTATCCCTAATGTGGCAGTAAATTTTCAGGCGGAATTGCTCGACCCTCATTTTTCAGCTTTGAATACGCCTGGAGGTGCTGTTTTGGTTAGCGGTTATGGAGTAGCAGGCCTTATTCTTTACCGCGAACCCGACGGAAGTTATGCTGCTTACGACCGGTGTAGCAGCTATATGCCTCAAAATCATTGTGCCGTAACGCTCGATGTGGGGAATTTTACGGCTACCGACCCTTGCAGCGGCTCGAAGTTTTTATTGCTGGATGGTACCCCGGCAAAGGGGCCGGCCACTAAATCACTCAAATCATATAACATTAATGTGAGTAATTTTGAGATATTTGTATCTAATTGATACATGGAACCCGATAAAATTAAAGAAAGCATTAAGCGCGCCGCGCAGGACTTGTTCCGCAAATTCGGTTACCATAAAACCAGCGTTAACGAAATTGCCAAAAGGGCCAAAATAGCAAAAGCCACTATTTATAAATATTTCGACAGCAAGGAAGATGTTTTGCATGCTTTGCTGATGGAATACATCAAAGCCAGCGTGGACGATTTGATCCACACCAACGGCCCCGAAATGGATGAAGAGGCACATCTCAATATCCTGATCATGAAAACCTGTCGCCTCTCCTACACCGTTTGTAATGAGTTTATCGGCTGGGATTTTATCAGGGAGTCAACCAACTCCCAGGATTTTTTAAAGAACCTTTCCAATGAGCTTGAAGAAATGCTGGTTAGCGCATTCTCACAACTAAGCGGCATCCGCAAGCACGAAACTTACCTGCAGCGCCTGCGGTTTTTAATAAAATGCAGCAAAAGCATTGTGTTTAGCTTTGCCTTTACTTCGGTAAGCGACAGCGACGTGCGGAAAAATTTTGTTTCTTTTCAGAAAGAAATTCTGCCGTATCTGGTAAAGGCGGCGATTACAATTTGATATTGCTACTTACAATTGTCATTGCGATCCGCCGATAGGCGGAGTGGCAATCTCGTCGCAATTCACGGCCGCCATATAAGTTCGTTAGGCATGACGACGAGCTTGCCACGTCGTTCCTCCTCGCAATGACAATTGAAATATTGCCTCATTTCATCGTTAAAAAAACTTTATCCCGAAATAAAATTTGCACAATCCAATTATTATCTTTTACTTTGAATAACAAAGTACTTTCAAATGGAAGAAAAACAAATCGGGGACGAACTGGCCTCCATCCGCAGCCTGATGGAGCGGTCCTCAAAATTTATATCCCTTAGCGGCCTTTCGGGAATATTGGCGGGCGTGTATGCGTTGATTGGCGCCGCCTTTGCTTATTCAATAGTTTACAATGGTCCCACCAGAATTTACGATGCCTTAAATTTTCACACCTATCCGCAAACGATATATTATATAATTGCAATAGGGCTTTGTGTACTGATATTCTCCATTACCACGGGCTTTATATTAACCATTCGTAAAGCTAAACGAAAGGGCCAGTCAATTTGGGGCAATACCAGCCGCCTGTTACTATTTAATATGGCTACGCCGCTGATAGTTGGGGGCATATTGATCCTGATCTTCATTTATCGGGGATATTACGGCATAGTAGCGCCGACATCACTTATTTTTTATGGCTTATCGTTAGTAGGCGCAGGTAATTTTACTTTTACCGATGTTAAATACCTGGGAATGTGCGAAATAGTTTTAGGCCTAATTGCTGCTTGTATTCCCGGCTTTGGCTTGTTATTTTGGGCAATTGGGTTTGGTGTGCTGCACATTGTGTATGGCAGTATTATGTATTTAAAGTACGATAAGTGAAAGTTCCGTTCGAAAAATTAGATAAAGCCTTTGAGAACCGCCTGAGGCTGCAGATCATGAGCGTGCTGATGGTAAACGACCGCTATGACTTTAACTCGCTGAAAGAATTACTGGATACCACCGACGGCAACTTGGCCTCGCATTTAAAGGCATTGGAAAAGGAGGAATATATCGCAGTACATAAATCATTCCTCGGGCGTAAGCCAAATACCAACTATGAGGCCACCGAAAAAGGAAAAACAGCTTTCCGGCTTCACCTGGATGCCCTGGAAAAATTGATAAAACAGCAAAAAATAAATTAAATTTTTTTATCTATTTACTTTGAAATACAAAGTACTTTTAACTAAATAATCATGACAGAACAATTTGAAGAAGAAAAAAGGGGGTTTATGAACTGGTTCAAAGAATCGGTAACCATTAAACTGGGCTTTATTGCAGTACTTACCCTGGTACTCCTTATCCCCTCCTCGCTGGTGCAAAATTTGATTAATGAGCGCGCGTCGCGGCAATCGGATATGATGCAGGATGTATCCGACAAGTGGTCGGCCAGCCAGCTGATCCGCGGGCCGGTATTGGCCATTCCTTATAGAAAGCATGTTAAATATCTTGACAACGCGCAAAAGGAACAGGTGAAGGATGTTGTCGAAAATTTATACGTACTTCCTGACAACCTGCATATTAAAGCCGATTTAAAAACTGAGATCTTACATCGCGGCATCTATGATGTGGTAGTTTATAACACTATAGTTAGGGTTTGGGGGAACTTTTCGCCCGCTGACCTTAATGCACTTAATTTATCGCCTGATCAGCTCACGCCGGAAAAAACCAGGGTAGCCTTTAGTATTTCGGACATGAAAGGCTTAAAAACCAACCCCGTTGTGAACATTGGCGGTCAATCGCCGCAGGCCGAGCCAATCTTTGATGAACATTCCCCTTTCAGCAACGGGTTACAAGCAGCCGTTAATTTGTCGGCCGCTAAACCCGGAAATGTTCCTTTTGATTTTTCGCTCGATTTAAAAGGAAGCCAGGAGCTTAGCTTTTTGCCTCTGGGTAAAACCACCGACGTAGTAGTAAACGGCAACTGGAGCAGTCCCAGCTTTGACGGCCGCTACCTGCCTGACACACGGAACGTAAGCAACGACGGATTTTCGGCTAAATGGAAAATGCTGTATTATCACAGGCCATATCCACAGCAATGGGTCGGTGAGGATACTTTGCTGAGCGATAAAAAAAATGAAGCCGATGCATCGTTCGGTGTGAAACTGCGCCTGCCGGTGGATCAGTATCAAAAAACAACCCGCACCAGCAAATACGCGCTGTTGATCATCGTGCTTACTTTTATTTCCCTGTTTCTTACCGAAGTTATCCGCAAACAAAGGATACACATATTTAACTACCTGCTCATTGGTGCCGCGATGATCATCTATTATTCACTATTGCTATCCTTTTCTGAACAAATTGGCTTTAACCTGGCGTACTTGCTGGCATCGGTGGCCACCGTCGGCCTCATTACCGTATTTATTGGGTCGCTGCTCAAAAACTGGATGGCATCGGTGCTTTTTGGGTTTATCCTTTCGGTGTTTTACATTTTCATTTACGTGATCATCCAACTGGAAGATTTTGCGTTGATGATTGGCAGCATTGCACTATTTATTATAGTTAGTATGCTGATGTATTTCTCGAGGAAAATTAACTGGGATAAGCATTAATAATGAACTCATAGGTAAGTTGTCAGAGGAAGTACAGGTGTTAAAACAGCATTTTTTTGTAACATGATAAAATGGACAGCGATATTTTTTGGAATACTTATTGGCCTCGTGCCAACCTTGATTGGTGTACCAATGGTTTTATTTGGCATCCTTTCGTTTTTCATTACTTGGACCCGCAACCCTGCTTTAAATGCAATAGGGATCGTTTCATTCTTTATCGGAATACCCGTTATTGCCTTAGGAGTTTATATACTAAGAAAAAATTGGAGATATATTACCGGTGAGGACTCTTGGTATAGATAAAGTTCAGAAAAGATAAAAATGCATGAGGTTACTGGTTTTCTTTTTCGTTACCGATTTTGTTAATTTTGAGTGTAATGGTGAGGTTTTTAATTTGGGGGAAATAGTTTAGCGACGGATCGTCGTGACCTTTGTGAAACCTTAGTGACCCTTGTGTTTAAAATTGGTTACCACGAAGTTCACAAAGTGAAAACACAAAGTTCCCAAAGAATTTGTTTCCCGTACACTGCAAGCCGAAGGTAAAAAAATGATAAGTATTATTAATTATACACAATACCAATTTGGTTTTTGGTATATAAAATACCTAAATTGCACTAATTAAAGCTTTTTGATCATGAGTCGTGAATTAACCGAGTTTTCAGACATGCTGGATGAGCAGTTTGATATTGCAGATATAGAAATCGATAAATCTCTACAATCTCTCTGCCTCAAACATAATAAAAAAGTGCTTGAAGTAGTCTACGCCAAAAGAAGAAAAACCTTCTTTATCAATGACGATAATAATGATCCTTTCCTGAAAAACC
>CAZZUU010000156.1:0-8765 GCA_964657275.1 uncultured Mucilaginibacter sp.
TTGGAACATTACATATTTCTGGGATCAAACTAATTCCGGTGTCAGCAGAGCTTACAATAAAGCGGCGGAATTGGCGGAAGAAAAAGGAAAGAAATGGCTTTTATTGCTTGATCAGGATACGATTTTTCCGATAACCTCGATCGAAGAATATTTGTCAGCACTCAATAGATATACTGATCAGTATTTATTTGTACCTGTGATGATTACACAAGATGAACAGATCATCTCTCCCGGAAAGTTTAGGTTTATGCGGGGATTCTACGCCGATCAGGCAGTGCCGGGCATAAACACATTAAAAAACAAATCTTTAATTAACGCTGGTATTTGTATCCAACTGGCAGCCTTTAAAAAGAACGGAGGTTATAACGAGTTGATACAATTGGATTTTAGTGATCATGATTTTATCAGGAGGTTAAAGAAAAATACCGGCAATGAATTTGTTATTATTGATTTGGTTGTAAAACATGAGTTGTCAACCAGTGTCAAAAATAGTTTTAATAGTGATAAATTACGATTCAACTATTACCTGCAAGGATCGACACATTTTTCTCAAACGTTAGGTGATGCTACTCTACTTCATCTCCACGCTTTTTTAAGGGCGTTGAAACTGTCTATTACGCACAGGAATTTTACTTTTTTAAAAATGATGATTACTAAGGTTTTAAATTGAGATATGAATAGGGAAAATAGCCCAGCTACAGATTTTAATCCCTTTTTTGTATATGTAGGAGGATTTCTGCTTGTTATAGTTTTATATCAACTGGATTGGTCTTATTTATATCCCAATTTAACATGGGCACTGCTAACTTTTTTTGCGTTAACTTTTTTAATTAGTATAGCCATCGGGATTTATATTCACCACAAGCGAGTTATTCTTTACCACGGAAATATACGTTTGCTTAATTTTAAGTGGATACTGATTGCCATTACTATTGGTAACATTCTTGATTTTGTTTATGAGGGGCAGGTACCGTTATTTTCTATATTAAATAAAATCACTCAAGATAATTACGGTTATTTTGGAATACCAACATTTAACGTTGTGATATCCACTCTGGGAAGTTTCATGGCCGTCTACCTGTTTAATTGCTATCTGGTAACCAAGAAAAAAAAATATCTATTGGGATGCCTATATCTAATAGTTTTTCCACTGTTACTTTTCAGCAGAGGTGCTATACTGCTAATACTTTCAAGCATGCTTTTTCTATACCTTTTTTCGATCAGTAGAAATAAAGCGAAGGTTTATTTTAAGCTAATTCTATTACTTGTTATCGTCTTGTTAGGTTTTGGCTATCTGGGTAATATTCGTGTTAGCAATCAAATTGATAAGGATAATAAAGTGGATAATATTATCCTTAAGCTAGGTGAGGCTAAGCCAGCGTTCGTCAATTCTGCCATTCCTTCCCAATTTTTTTGGTCATATATCTATGTTACATCACCACTCGCAAACCTGCAATATGCCATCAACACAACAGAGCCTTCCAATAATTTTGAGGGCTCCATTCGCTATGTGAATTATGAATTAACCTACGACGCATTGTCCAAAAGAATAGGTGGAATAATAGGCGTAGACAGACGTGACAATAACTTAATGGTACCATACCTTACTGTAAGCACATTGTATGCCTCCAGCTATACCGACCTTGGTTGGGTTGGGATGACCTTTACTTTTTTTGTTCTGATGGGCATTTGTTTGATATATCTACTGGTGCTAAAATCTTCGAGTCCGTATTTCGCGACAGGAGTTGCTATTTTAAATACGCTGGTACTTTTTTGTATATTTGATAATATGATTTCTTTTACGGGTTTAAGTTTTCAATTAATTTATCCGATCCTTTTGTCTTTAAAATGGAAAAAAACCAAACCGCTCTCGATAGCTTAATAATAAGAATCATATAAATAGCTAATCAATTGGACTTAAAAATGAAGTGTTCGGTATGCATGGCAACTTATAACGGTGAAAAATATATCGAACAACAGGTTCTGTCGATAATTCAGCAACTCGGCGCCGAGGACGAATTAATAATCAGCGACGATTCGTCAACTGATGATACTCTTAGGATTCTTGAAGCGTTTAATGATGATCGCATAAAAGTTTTTACTAACGTTCGTAAAAAAGGCCCCGTCGGCAATTTTGAAAACGCCTTAAATCACGCGCAATATGATTTTATTTTTTTGGCAGATCAGGACGATCTATGGCTTCCGGGTAAAGTTAAGAAGCACATGGAGTTGATGCAACAGTATGAATTGGTAACTTCCGATGCGGTGGTTGTAAAAGAAGATGGTACTGTGTTATTTGACTCTTTTTTTAAGGCCCGAAATGCAGGCAAAGGATTTTTCAAAAATTTATGGAAAAGCTCTTACTTGGGGTGTTGTATGTCTTTTAGGAGGAGTTTATTAGACAGGGCGTTACCCTTTCCTGAAAACCTTTATATGCACGATTGGTGGCTTGCCCTTATAGCAGAGTTAGAAGATAATGTTTGTTTTTGTGACTCAACATTTTTGCGGTACGTAAGACATGCTGACAACGTCACTCAAACGCTTGAAACCCGTCTTCCCTGGTCAAAAAGACTTGCCAACAGACTTAATTTTATGAAATTTATTCTTTACTTAAAAATGAAAAGAAAGTTGTAATTTTGCAGATATAAAAGCATACCTAACCTTATCATAATAATATGTTAATAATTAAAAAAATATTTGCAAACACAACGATAGTTTTGAGTGTATATCAATAAAATCTTTGAATCTGAGAAGAGCGGTATTCAAAAAAAAGGATTATGTTGGTGAACAGACTAAGATTGAGCATACTCATACCGACGCTTAACGCGGGTGAGTCATGGATGGCGGTTCTCGAAGGCGTAAAAAACCAATCAATATTTATTCCAAAAAAAATTATAATTGATTCTGGATCTACTGACGCTACGGTAGAAATAGCTTTAGACTATGGCTTTGAAGTTAAGCGTATTTCAAAAGATGATTTCAATCATGGACGCGTTCGCCAGCAACTGGTTGATTTATCGGATAATACAGATATATGCATTTTCTTGACCCAGGATGCAATACTTGCTACAAATGATAGCATCAAAAACCTTGTAGAAGCTTTTAACGACCCCGATGTGGGCCTTGCCTATGGGAGACAGCTCCCTCATAAAAATGCAACTATTTTAGAGACCCACGCACGCTTATTTAATTATCCTGAACATTCATTCGTTCGTTCTTATAGAGACAAATACCATTTAGGCTTTAAAGTATTTTTCTGTTCTAATTCATTTGCTGCGTATCGTAAAAGTGCGTTAAAAGTTGCCGGAGGGTTTCCTTCTCATTCTATTATGGGGGAAGATGCGCTAGTATCGGCAAAAATGCTGATGGAACGGTTTAAAATTGCTTACGTAGCAGATGCCGCGGTTTATCACTCACATAGTTATTCTACCATAGCAGAATTTAAACGCTATTTTGATACCAGGGTTTTCCATGAACAAAATTCGTGGTTGATAGAGGATTTCGGAAAACCTACCGGCGAAGGAGTAAGGTTTTTACGATCGGAAATAAAGTACGTAATCCGCCACGATTTAAAAAGTATCTTCAAATCGATTACTTCGCTGGGTGCTAAATGGCTTGGATACAAATCAGGTAAATATTATAATAGATTACCGTATCCGATGCTTTTAAAACTGTCTATGCATAAACATTATTGGAAAGAAAATAATTTGAGAACTAAGTAATTTGTGGCATTTATTTTGATTATTTACTAATTAAATTAATCTATCGGCAAATTATTAATATCTTTATAACACCTAATCTAACAAAAGGAAAACAATGTCAGTTCGTTATTCAAAACATCTTCCGCGGCTGGTTTTCGTTACTGATTTGATAATACTAAACTTTGCTGTTTTTCTAGCCAGCAAGTTTACGCATAATTATTTCCGGCAAACCGTTGATACTCAATTCCTCTTGTTATTTAACCTTTCATGGGTTGCAACGTCTTCAATTACTAAATGCTTTGAAATTTCAAGACCTTTGTGGTTAAGAGAACACCTGAATGTTTTCTTGATCTCGCTGGGTTACCACTTGATTGGGGTATTCGTAATCATTTATTTTTTTAGGCCTTATCTAGCTTATTTACCTGAGCTTATAATGTGTTACGCTCTTTTCTTTCTTTTTATTGTGATTCATCGTTCAGCTGTGTTCTTTTTTTTGGACCATATACGCAAAAAAGGGTACAACAATAGACAGATAATAATCATTGGTGATCAAGAGATTTCAGAAAGGCTAATTAATTCATTTTCTCAACATTCTGAATATGGGTATGACCTTGCGGATTTTATCTCCGAAGAGCAGATGGCCCAGTTGCCGGAAGAATTATTAATTGAAAAATTACTAAGTAAAAAACCCGACGAAATATTTATTTGCTATAGACAACTTGATGGCGAACTGTTAAAACGATTAGTCCGTTTAGGCGACGATCATTTTATTAAAATAAAAGTAGTATCTGATCTTATTTTAAGCCAGAACTACGCCCGCTTGATTAATTACAACAATGTACCGGTTTTGCATTTGACATCACATCCCGAAATTGGCTTAAAAATTATCGTGCTCAAAAGGGCCTTTGATATTTCGTTTTCTATAGTTACGATGATTTGCGGGGCTCCTGTTTTTGCCATATTGTACGTTATAACTAAATGCACTTCTTCAGGTCCGGTTTTTTACAAACAAGAAAGAATAGGTATAAATGGGAAGCCGTTTTATATATATAAATTCAGGAGCATGAAAATGGATGCGGAGAAGTCCGGACCTCAATTGTCGCGAACAGATGATCCGCGCTCTACAAAGTGGGGCAGGGTGATGCGTAAAACTCGGTTAGATGAATTGCCACAATTTTGGAATGTATTAAAGGGTGATATGTCTGTAGTTGGACCTCGACCTGAAAGGCAATATTACATCGAAAAAATAATTGAAAAGACGCCTAGTTATAAAAAATTACTAAGAATTAAACCTGGCATTACCTCAATCGGTCAGGTGAAATATGGATATGCAGAAAATGTGGATGAAATGTGTGATCGTATGCAACACGATTTACTATATCTTAACAATATCAATATTAATCAAGACTTAAATATCATTATGAAAACGGTGAAAGTAATGGTAAAAGGTAAAGGCAAATAAACTATATCTATACTAAAAAATGGAACAAAGCGCGCTTTGTAAGAAATGCGATAAGCCGACCTGTTATCGTATAAAAAGACATTTAATAATCAAGGAACTATTTAATTGGCTGCCAATAAAGCGATATTATTGCATGAATTGCGGTGCAAAGTTTTATATTTTAGGTCAAAGTTGAATTATTAGGAATCGGTAGTGAGCCATTTACCTCCCGTTTTATTAAATGCTAAAATTACCAAAAATAATTGGTAAACCTTATTAGGCTTAGATTTAATTTATTAGGAGAGTTCAAAGTCTAATTTTCTACAAGTTTGCGCTTATAAGTAATCGCTAACTAAACAGGAAATATTGGAAGTCTTAATCCTCAATTCAGTCACGAGTAATCCAATTCATAAGACTATGTTAAATAACCTCATATGACTCCCGCAGATAAATAAAAATTCCTGGTTTGAGTTCATCTAACGTAGTAAGCCGGATGTGATTCTTATACTTTTTACCTTCAGCCACACTTTTAATGACGGGTTTTTCTTTATGCGGCATTTTAGAATAAAATTTCAGATCAAGCTATTTTTTCATTGGGCGGACGACCAGAAAACCGGTCCGGCGATAAAATACAATGCAATTGGGCGTTGTGCTGATGAGGACTTTAGGCCAGTCGGCTACTTCTGCGAGAATTTTATCAAAAACCAGAATTAGTTCTTCGGAACGGCCTTCAAAAAGACTATCAAGGCTGACCCGCTTGCAATAATGACGGAAGTCATTCCAGGGAAGGTCGCGTTCGCAATCGGGACAGGTCCAGCTCATTGATCAATAGTCATCAAGAATAATCTTCCATTTGTTATCATCGTCCAGCGCGTAGGTCAGACCATCGCTCATTTCATAAACATACCGCCCGCATTTTTCGCTGTAAAAGCTTTTCATTTCGCGTATCACCTGGCCGCCATTTTCCTGGCGCAGGTAAAAGGATAGCGCACTAAGTGATGGAGCCACGTCGCTTAGCTTTTGGTATTCACCTTCCTTAACAAATGCAGAACTCATAGGGTGATAATTTAAAATTTTACTTACAAGTAATGTACCTCGATACGGTCGGCGATCCCGACTATGATTTCTTCATCGAGCCCGCCGGGGTTGCGACAGATGTGGATGTACTCATCCTCATCCGGTTCGAATACTGCTACCAGCTGGTCATCCGCATACACTTCGTATTCGCAGCTTTCAGTTCCTTTATCGACGACTTGAAAATTAAACAGTTCATCTGTTCCTGCTACACTTATATCGAATTTTTCCATTAGTATAAGCTTTATTGTTCTACGTAAAACCCGTTGGTATTGAAATTGTTAGTGACTACACATTTAAATCTAAAAAACTATGGCAGACGATAAGACAAAAACAGGTAGCCCGGACAGCGACCTGATCAATACGAGCGAAAATTACGAAGTGGAATACTGGTCAAAGAAATTTGGCGTGAGTCCGGAAGAATTAAAAGGGGCAGTAAAAGCGGTCGGAAATTCCGTCGCAGCCGTCAAAATGTATTTGAAAAAATAAATGGAACGTAAATTAAAAGCCAAAGGGCCGGATACCCGCACGGTCGACATTAATGACGCTTATACCCTTGACTTTTGGGCAAAAGAATTTGGCGTGTCGCAGGAAAAACTAAAGGCGGCGGTGCTGGCGGCAGGCACCAATGCGCCGGACGTAAAACGAGAATTAAAGAAATAAGCACATGGGCCTGAAAGAATACGTCAAAAAAAGAGATTTTAAGAAAACATCCGAACCAAAAGCCGGGGCCAGTAAGGATAAGGATCACCTGATATTCGTGGTGCAGAAGCACGACGCTTCACGGCTGCATTATGATTTTCGGCTGGAGATGGATGGCGTTTTAAAAAGCTGGGCGGTACCGAAGGGCCCGATGCTCGACCCAAAGGTTAAGCACCTCGCGATGATGGTGGAAGACCATCCTTTTGACTATTTGAATTTTGAGGGCATAATCCCCGAAGGTGAATATGGCGGTGGCACGGTGATCGTTTGGGACGAAGGCACTTATGAACCTATCGAACCCATCAAAGGCAAAAAGGCACAGGAAAAAGCACTACTTAAGCAACTGGCTTCCGGCCAATTGAAGATCAAATTGCATGGAACAAAGCTAAACGGCGAATTTGCGTTGGTAAAAACGCATGGCATGGGCGAAAACGCCTGGCTGATGATCAAGCACAAGGATGAATTCGCTACCGGCGAAGATGTGACCAAACAGGATAAATCAGTGCTTTCCGGCAAGACCATCGAAACAATGGCTAAAACCAGTAAAAAGGTTTGGCAGCATGGCCATGAAGAAGATGTTGTGCCCGATCAGGAAATGGCAGAAGAAGTAGAAACAATAGAGCCGGAGACAACAAAAGCTGATGTCGCAAAAATCCTGAAGTCTGCCCCAAAATCAAAAGAACCCGCGAACATAAAGCCCATGAAAGCTACGCTTGTCGACGAACCTTTTGATGAACCCGGCTGGCTGTTTGAAGTAAAATGGGACGGCTATCGCGCCGTGGCGAACCTCAGCAAAAAAGATGGTGTTCAACTGATCTCCAGAAACAACCTGCCATTTGACAAATATTACCCGATCAATGATGCGCTAAAAAGCTGGAAAATGGATGCCGTGCTGGACGGCGAATTATTGGTGCTAAATGAAAAAGGCATTTCAGATTTCGGGGCCATGCAGAACTGGCGCAGCGAGGCGGACGGCAACCTCGTTTATTATATTTTTGACATCCTTTGGTACGAGGGCAAAAACTTAATGGGTTTACCGCTCAGCGAAAGGCAAGCTGTTTTACAATCGATCTTACCGACCGACAACGATCACATCCGCCAAAGCAAAGTGTTTGACGCCAATGGCATTGACTTTTTTGCTGCTGCGGAACGTATGGGCCTTGAAGGGATCATCGCCAAAAAGGCAGACAGCACCTATACTTCAGATTTACGCAGTAAAGAATGGCTGAAGGTAAAAGTACAAAGGCGGCAGGAAGTGGTGATAGCCGGGTTCACCAAAAACGAAGGCACCGGCAAATCCTTCAGCGCTTTGATACTTGGCGTGTATGATGCAAAAGGCGACCTGCAGTTTGTTGGAAAAGTAGGCACTGGCTTTTCGGATAAACTTCAAAAAGAATTGATGGTGCAATTTATGCCGTTGATCACAGATAAAAGTCCGTTTGATTATGAGGTGGATGTAGACAAACCAACCCGTTTCCGGCCAAAAAGGATGGGCGCAAAACCGACCTGGCTAAAGCCGGAACTGGTTTGCGAGGTCGGATTTGCTGAAGTGACGAGTGATGGTGTATTCCGCCAGGCGTCTTTCAAAGGGATGCGGACGGATAAAAACGCAAAGAATGTTATTTTAGAAACACCGGCAGCTACAGAGGATACAGTAGCCGAAGTTAATAATAAACCAGTTAAACAAGCTACCGCAAAGAAAAGTACAAAAGATAAAAAGCCCGACCTGGCTTTAGCCCCGGTCAAGAACACCGCACGAAAAACGCTGCTTAATCCAACTGAAGATACGCAGGTCAAAAAGATCTGCGGGCATGAGCTGAAATTTAACCACGTTACCAAACTCTACT